>CANJKQ010000129.1 GCA_947474905.1 Pseudomonadota bacterium
GATCGGCTTGGTCGCGCTGTCCTCGCGCACCGGCACGACGTCGGGGATGCCATAGGTCGCCGCGGTCGAGGAAAAGATGAAATGCTTCACGCCCGACACCACCGCGCTTTCGATCAGCGATCGGCTGGCGGCGGTGTTGTTGCGATAATATTTGAGCGGATCGCTGACCGATTCGGGCACCACCACCGATCCGGCAAAATGCATCACCGCGACAACGCCATGCTCGCGTATCGTGCGGCGGACGGTATCGTCATCGGCGATGTCGGCCTTGACGAGCGTGGCGCGCGGATCGACGGCCCAGGCAAAGCCCGTCACCAGATTGTCGATGACCACCACCGGCCAGCCTGCATCCGCCAGCGCCAGCACGGCGTGGCTGCCAATATAGCCGGCGCCGCCCGTCACCAGCACCGCACCCTTTTGCATCATCGATGCTCCCTAAAGCCCATGCATGTGCCCCCGGGCCGATTGTTCCCGGCGCCATCGATCTTATCTAGGGGCGAAATCATGCGAAGGAGTTTTTACCATGGCGACAGAAACGGCGACCTTTGCCGGCGGCTGCTTCTGGTGCACCGAAGCGGTGTATAACGACGTGATCGGCGTCGAGAAGGTCGAAAGCGGCTATATTGGCGGCCACGTCGCCGAGCCGACCTATAAACAGGTTTGCTCGGGCGATACCGGCCATGCCGAGGCGATCCGCATCAATTATGATGCCGATCAGATCAGCTATCACGACCTGCTCGACATTTTCTTTGCGACGCACGACCCGACGACGCTCAATCGCCAGGGCAATGACGTCGGCACGCAATATCGATCGGCGATTTTCCCACACTCGCCCGAGCAGGAGGCGGCCGCCCGTGTCGGCATCCAGCGCGCTCAGGCCGACTGGCCGCAGCCGATCGTGACGACGATCGAACCTGCGACGACCTGGTATCCGGCTGAGGATTATCACCAGCAATATTGGGATGGCGAAGGCCAGCGCAACCCCTATTGCCTTGCCGTCATTCCGCCCAAAATCAACAAGCTGCGCAAGAGCTTCGCGGCAAAATCAAAGGGCATGGTCGGGGCCTAGCAACCGACATGGCGGCGGCCCCATCAAGCCGCCGCCAAAGCGGCCTCGGTTTCCTCGATCCAGCCGCCGCCCATCACCCGATCACCGGCATAAAGGACGGCGGCCTGGCCGGGCGCGACGCCATATTCGGGCGCCGCGAACACCACCCGATCGCTGACTAGTTGCGCGGGCACCGGTTTGGCCATTGATCGCACCTTGACGGTCATTTTGCCGCGCATCTCGCCGCCCAGCCAGTTGATGCCCGAAAGCCGCGCCGCTGCCACCGCCAGCGCCGCCCGCGGGCCGACAATGACGCGCCGCTCCTTGGCATCGAGCCGCACGACGTAAAGCGGCTCGGCCGTGCCGCCGATTTCCAGCCCGCGCCGCTGGCCGACGGTGTAATGGATCAGCCCCTTGTGCTGCCCCAGCACGCGCCCGCCAAGATCGACAATATCGCCGCCGGTCTCCGCCTCGGGCCTCAGCTTGCGGACCAGGCCCGCATAATTGCCATCGGGGACGAAGCAGATGTCCTGGCTGTCGGGCTTGGCGGCGACGGGCAGGCCGATATCGGCGGCGATGGCGCGCACCGCGGATTTTTCCATCCCGCCCAGTGGAAAGCGCAGATAATCGAGCTGCGCCTGGGTGGTGGCGAAAAGGAAATAGCTTTGGTCACGCGCCGGATCGATCGCACGGTGGAGCTCGGCGCCATTGCTGCCCATCACCCGGCGCACATAATGGCCGGTCGCCAGGCAATCCGCCCCCAGATCGCGCGCAATGTGCAGCAGATCGGTGAATTTGGGCCCCATATTGCACTTGATGCAGGGAATGGGGGTGCGCCCGGCCAGATATTCATCGGCGAAATCGTCGATCACCTGCGCGCGAAAGCTGGTTTCGTGATCGAAAACATAATGCGCGATGCCGAGCCGATCGCACACCGCGCGGGCATCGCGAATGTCGCGACCCGCGCAACAGCTGCCGGCGCGGCCGACCGCCTCGCCATGGTCATAAAGCTGTAGCGTGATGCCGATCACCTCCGCGCCGGTCCGCGTCGCAAGCGCCGCCACGACCGAGGAATCGACGCCGCCCGACATGGCGACGACGATGCGCTGCTTGGCCATGGCGCCCGTCAACTGAAAATCGGCATCGATCATAGGGCAGCGCACATAGGGTTTGACGCGCGCCGATGCAAAGCCGCCGCCGCTTTAACCCTGGTCGGTAATGGAGATTGCCAAAGCATTTCCGGCCGCTTTACCGACCCTTCAGCATGGCTCGCTAAACCCCCTTTCGTTTCGGCACCTTAGGCCAAGGACGGGTTGGTGGATTTAAGCTTTACGCGATTTGATCAGGAAGCAGGGGCAACGCCTTTGCCGTCTGATCTGGCGGTGCTCCTGATCGGGGTGGCGGCGCGGCAATCGACCACGCCGACCGCTCGGGTGGAACAGCGCCGTGGCGCGGCACCCGCTGGCCCAGGCTTGCTCGCGCCTGCCGCCGGCGCGTTCAACGCGGCCATGGCGGCGTCGATAGCAGATTGGAAACGCGAATGAACATGGCGTTTACCGCGCCGTTTCAATTGCTGTTCAAGTCCACGCGATATTGGTCGTTATAGAGTTAAGGGGGCCCCCCGGCCCGATTGAGGTATGCATGATCGAGAACCAGAAAATCCGCCCTGCCAAGGTGATCGGACCGCTCGGCGAGCCGCTCACGCTCGATTCGCTGCCGCCGCCCAACACGACGCGGTGGGTCGTCCGGCGCAAGGCGGAAGTGGTTGCCGCGGTCAATGGCGGGCTGTTGAGCGTCGACGAAGTCTGCGCGCGCTATAACCTGACGGTTGAGGAATTCGCCGGCTGGCAGCGCGCCATCGATCGCTCGGGCATGCCGGGGCTGCGCGTCACGCGCATCCAGCATTATCGCTCCTTATATGAGCGCCAGCAGAAATATTGAGCGGTCTGCATGACACACCGGGCGGGGAGGGAGCGATCCATCCCCGCTTTTTTATTGCCGACTGCGAAGCGCGCTAGCGCCGACGGACCGCCACGATGCGGTAAAGCGCCAGCAGCACCACCGATCCCGCGGTTGCCGCGCCATAGCTTTGCCAGCCATTTTCGACGTGCCAGCCCTGCGCCTCGGCGACATAGCCCGCCAGCAAGGCCCCCGCGATGCCGATCAAGATTGTCACCACGAAACCGCCCGGATCCTTGCCCGGCATGATGATCTTGCCGGCGACGCCGGCGACCAGGCCGATCATGATCCAACCGAAGAAGCTGTTGTGGAGCAGCATGCCCGTTCCTCCCATCCCTAACGGTACGCCCGATTGTCTTGCCCGCGCTGCGGCATGATGCAACCCTGAAAAACCGTCTATACCGACGCGTTCCCATCTTGTGCCGACCCGCCAAAAGCGCCAAAGGCGGCGCGCTCACCGGCTCGACATCGACCGAAACCAACGCTTGAGCTCAGTGATATATTACTCTAATACAGTGATACGCGCAATGGCGCGGTGGGGCCGCTCAGGCTCGGTTCAGGCTGGAATTTGAAAGTGCCGACAATGAATTACGAGTCGCGGGTGACGGACACAGACACCATGTTGGGATTGCCCGGGCCCGCCTCATCGCGGCGGCGCTGGCCCGTTTATGTTGGGGTGGCCCTTGTCGTGCTGCTGGCGATTATGGCCTTGCGTATGGTGACGGCCAAGCCCGCTGCCCCCGCCGTCGACGCCAAATCGCAAATTCCGCCGGTCACCGTCATGGTCCCTGGCCGCACTCTGGTCGCGCGCACGATCAATGCGACCGGCTCGCTGGCGGCGCGAATCGATATGCCGGTCGGCGTTGTCGGCGAAGGTGGCGTGGTCCGCGACGTTTACGTCCAGCCCGGCACATGGGTGCGGGCCGGTCAGCTGCTCGCGCGTGTCGATCGATCGGTGCAGACCGAAACGGCCCAGTCGCTTGCGGCGCAGATCAAGGTGGCGCAGGCCGATGCCAATATCGCGCAGTCGGAGCTTGATCGCGCGCGCGCGCTGGTGGATCGCGGCTTCATTTCCAAGGCCGATCTCGATCGCAAGGGCGCAACGCGCGACGCGGCGCTAGCGCGCGTGAAAGTCGCGCAGGCGCAGCTTGCCGAAACCAACGCCCGCAACGGTCGGCTCGATATTCGCGCGCCTGCGGCTGGCCTTGTCCTGACGCGCGCGGTTGAGCCGGGCCAGGTCGTGGGCGCGGCGTCGGGCGTGCTGTTCCGCATCGCGCGCGACGGGGAATTGGAAATGCGCGCGACGCTTGGCCAGAGCGATCTGGCCAAAGTGGCCGTCGGCAACGCCGCACAGGTGACGCCGGTGGGCAGCGACCGGCAGTTTACCGGCCATATCTGGCAAGTGTCGCCCGTCGTCGATCCCCAGACGCGCCAAGGCGTTGCCCGCATCGCGCTTCGCTATGATCCGGCCCTGAAGCCCGGCGGCTTTGCTGGTGCGACCATCACCAGCGGTGAGGCGCCCGCGCCGATGCTGCCCCAGTCGGCGATCCAGAGCGATGACAAGGGCAATTATGTCTACATCGTCAATGGGCGGAATGAAGTGGTGCGGGTCGATGTGACGGTTGGCCAGGTGCTCGATACGGGCGCTGCCATATCGAGCGGCCTGACCGGTAATGAACATGTGGTGGCGCAAGCGGCCGCCTTCCTCAATCCGGGGCAAAAGGTCGCGCCGGTGATGCAGAGCAAGCGGAACTGATCGATGGGATTTCGCAACATCTCGGCCTGGTCGATCCGCAACCCGGTGCCGCCGCTCGTGCTGTTCGCGGCATTGCTGATCGCGGGGCTCGTCAGCTTCACGCGGATGCAGGTCAGCCAGAATCCGGACATCGATTTTCCGGCGGCGCAGATCCTGATCAATCAACC
>CANJKQ010000130.1 GCA_947474905.1 Pseudomonadota bacterium
ACAGGCACCATGCCGCGACCGCCCCTGAACCGGAATTGCCATGCCCCGTCCCGCCAATCGCCGCCGTTTCGCCTCGTTGGCGATGCCGGGGTGGGCAACATTGGGGGGACGTAGTGTCAACTTCGTCAACTTCGCGCCCGCTGCAACGGTCAGTCCTTCACTGGCACGGTGTAGTTCAGCGCCATCCGGCCGCCATCGGCGAAGATGGTCTGGCCGGTGATGTACGAGGCCGCGTCGCTCGCCAGGAACCAGGCGATCTCGGCGATTTCGGCCGGCTCGCCGGCGCGGCCGAGCGGGGTGCGGCTCATCACATTGCGGCGCGCCTCGTCAGAGGTGAAGATCGATTGGCGGACGAGATCGGTCAGGATGGTGCCCGGCCCGATCGCGTTGACCCGGATGCCGTGCTCGGCAAGCGCCACGGCCGTATTGCGGGTCAGCTGCGCGACGCCGCCCTTGGAGATGTTGTAGGCAAGGATGTTGGGGATCACGAGTTCGGCATTGACCGACGACATGTTGATGATCGCCCCCTGCGTGCCGTCGGCGATCATCCGCCGCGCCGCTTCCTGCGTCGCGACGAACGCGGCTTTCAGATTGACCGCCATCACCCGGTCGAACTCATCTTCGGTCAGGTCGAGGATGGTCTTGCTGATCAGGATACCGGCATTGTTGATGAGGGTATCGATACCGCCCAGCCAATCGATTGCCTGGGCCATGAAGCCACGGACAGCGGCCATGTCGCCGCAATCGGCGGGGAAGAACCGAACGCCATCGCCCAGTTGCAAGGCAAGCGCCGCGCCTGCCCCCTCATCGATATCGCAGAACGCGATGCGCGCACCACCACTGGCGAACCGCTCGACGATCGCGCACCCAATCCCCTTGGCGCCTGCAGTGACGATGACGCGCATCAAGACGTTTTCAACCCCAACACTGCCGTTAGCCCCGAGCGTAGTCGAGGGGCGGGCCAAGAAACCCGTGCCTCGACTTCGCTCGGCACGAACGGGGGGAAAGGGGTTAAGCCCATGTCAGTAAGCGCGGCCGACCAGCACCCGCTCGACCGCGGGCGCGCCGGTGAATACGCAGGCACCATCCGCGGGCGCCGCATCGAGCGGCACGTTGCGCAGCGTAAGCTTCAGCGCCTTGATCTTCTCGACCACCGCCTCGAGCGCAGCGCCGCTCGGTTTCGACCATTGCACTTCGAGCCAGCCGGGATTGGTCGCGCTTTCGGCGAAATGGGCTTCGATGCCAGCGAAATCAGTCACATCGCGGCGGATATTGCCATCGAGTTTCGCCTTGGCCTCGGCATGGAGGGCAGCCTGTATCTCGGCGAGCAGCCCCGCTGCCTGCCCGACAAACTCGCCTTTCGCCACCACGGCGCTGTCGAGCTTGCCATCCTCGCGATACAGCCGATCACGGCGGATGACCGAGACATTGCCACCCGCGACATCGCGCCCCCCGACTTCGATGACGATCGGCGCGCCCTTCTTCACCCAGCCCCAACGCTTGTTGGCGGCCTTGGCGGGCTTCAAGTCGAGCAGCGCGCGCACCGGCTCGCCGAAGGCAGACAGCGCGGCAAGATCAGCCTGCAACGCCTTGCAATAGCTGATAATCGCTTCATCCTCGGGCGCATCGCGCAGCATCGGCACGATGACGATCTGCCACGGTGCGAGGCGCGGCGGCACGCGCAGGCCATCGTCATCGCCATGGACCATGATCATCCCGCCGATCATCCGCGTCGAGACGCC
Source organism: Pseudomonadota bacterium (assembly GCA_947474905.1). The sequence goes on from CANJKQ010000130.1 coordinate 1,743, forward strand.
CCAGCTCGTCGTCTGGGCAAATTCCAATTGTCCTTCAGTATTTTGGAAGCGAATATTCTGCGCCTGTGCGAAGTTGGTGCCAAGGAAGTGGCTGGTGCCCGCCTGCAGCGCCTTGCCGTCCTGCATCATCGCTTCGATCGAATAGGTCGCGACCGCGCCGGGGAAGCGCTCATTCTCCGGCTTCTCGCCCGCCACCACCGGCATCGCCACGCACTCCTCGGCAAAGCGGCGATAGACCTCGAGCATCTTGAGCGTCTCCTCACGCGCCTCGGCTTCGGTCGCATGCGCCGTGTGCCCCTCCTGCCAGAGGAATTCGGCGGTGCGCAGGAACATCCGCGTGCGCATTTCCCAGCGCACGACGTTCGCCCATTGGTTGATGAGGACGGGCAGGTCGCGCCACGACTGCACCCAGCGCGCGAACGCCGTGCCGATCACGGTTTCGGACGTCGGCCGCACGACGAGCGGCTCTTCCAGCTTCGCTTCGGGATCAGGGACCAGCCCACCCTTGCCATCGCCGATCAGCCGGTGATGCGTGACGACCGCCATTTCCTTGGCAAAGCCGTCGACATGCTCAGCCTCTTTCTCGAAATAGGAGAGCGGGATGAACAGCGGGAAATAGCAATTTTCATGCCCCGTCGCCTTGATCTGATCGTCGAGCAGCCGCTGCATCCGCTCCCAGATACCATAGCCCCAGGGCCGGATGACCATGCAGCCGCGCACGCCGCTCTCCTCGGCCATGTCGGCTTCGGCAATGACGGTCTGATACCATTCGGCGAAGTTCTGCTCGCGGGTGACGGCAAGGGCGTGCTTGATCATGGCGGGGGCGATAGCGCGCAAGCTGCGCGGCGTCACCCCTTCCGCGTTGCCTTATACGTAACGATCGCCTTATCGTTCGCAGGCGCGGGACATTTTTCCCCGTTTGCCCTGAGCCTGTCGAAGGGCTGCCCTTCCTCGCAAGGAAGGACGGTGCTTCGACAAGCTCAGCACGAACGGAGCGGGGAAACGGATTGTCCGCGCAAGGCGGATTAAGGGGGCAAGAAAATGCGGCGATATCTGGCGTTGGTGGCGTTGCTGGCGATGGGTGCGGCGGAGGCGCCACCGGCGTGGCTGTTCCCCTTCAACCCGCCAAGCAAGACGCCGCCAAAATATGACACGGTCGTCAAGCGCGGCCCGCCGGGCAGCGCGCTGAAGCTGACCGAAGCGCAGAACCGCGACCTGTTCCACACTGCCGACTGGTACCCGACTGATCACCCGCCCATGCCCTTGGCAGTGCGCGAAGGGCGCCCGCCCGACCAATATGCCTGCGGCACATGCCACTTGCCCAATGGCGGCGGTCGGCCCGAAAACGCGTCGCTCGCCGGATTGCAGGCATCGTACATCGTCGCTGAGGTCAAGGCCTTTGCCAGCGGCGCGCGCGGCGATGGCGCGCATCGCCCGGTGATCATGCAGAAAATCGCCAAGGCGGTGCCGGCCGATCAGCTTGCCGCCGCCGCCCGCTATTTCGCCAGCATCAAGCCCCACCGCTTCGGCCGCGTGGTTGAGACGGTCAACATCCCGCACGTCACTTCCAACCCCGGCCCCTGGCATTACACCGGCGCCAAAGGCACCGAACCACTTGGCGGCCGACTGATCGAGGTGCCCGACGATTTTGAGCGCCACGAAATGCGCGACAGCCGGTTGAGCTACACGGCTTATGTGCCCGCCGGCAGCATCGCGCGCGGCAAGGATTTGGCGCAGCACTGGGCCAAGGGCGCCTATGCCTGCGCGACCTGCCATGGCGCGAGCTATCAGGGCGGCATCGGGCCGCGCCTGGCCGGTCGCTCGCCAAGCTATCTCGCGCGCCAGATCTACAACTTCAAATCGGGCGCGCGCGGCGGGGCGGCCAGCGCCCAGATGGCCGCTGTCACGCGCGACATGACGATCAATGACATGGTCGCGCTCGCCGCGTTCATGGGGAATAGCGCGCCGTAACGGGGTTTCGCTCGCGTCCGTCAGCCGATAAGGCGCACCGATGACTGACCGTGCCCCCGACCGCATTCTTTATGGCGTGGCGCTGCGGCTGGGGTCGGCGGCGGCGTTTTCGGTGATGAACGCGGTGGTCAAGCTCGCCGAGGCGCAAGGCGCACAACTGCCCGAAATCCTGTTCTTCCGCCAGAGCGTCGCGCTAATCCCGGTAACGGCGTGGATTGCGTTGGGGCCGGGGCTGGGGTCGATCCGCACCCAGCGGATCGGCGCGCATCTGTCGCGGACCGCGCTTGGCCTGTTCAGCATGGTGTTCGTGTTTTCGACGGTGCTGTTCCTGCCGCTGGCCGAAGCGACGACGCTGCAATTCACCCTGCCCATCTTCGCGACGATCCTGGGCGCCCTGCTGCTGCGCGAGCCGACCGGCTGGCATCGCTGGGGCGCAGTGGCGGTGGGATTTCTGGGCGTGCTGGTGGTGACGCGGCCGGGGACGGGGCATATGGCGTCGATCGGCATCGTCACCGGCCTGATCGGTGCGTTGAGCAGTGCGTCGGTGTCGATCCTGTTGCGCCAGATCAGCCGCACCGAAAGCGCGCCCACGATCGTCTTCTGGTTTTCGCTGCTGTCGCTGCCGCCGCTCGCAATTGCCTTTGCGCTGACCGCGACCGCGCATCCCTGGCAGGCCTGGGCCTTGATGGCGTGCGTCGGGCTGATTGGCGGCGTCGCGCAGCTGATGATGACGGGCGCCCTGGGCGCCGCCCCCGTTTCGATCGTGGTGCCGATGGATTATAGCGGCCTTATCTGGGCAGCGTTGCTCGGCTGGGCGATCTTTGGTGACGTGCCCAGCTGGTCGACCTGGGTCGGCGCGCCGATCATCGCGGCAAGTGGCCTCTATATCGTCTGGCGCGAGCACCGTTTGCGGCGCGAAAAAACCGAGCGCGCAATGGCGGGGGCGTGAGCGCTATGTCCGCACTTCCGCCAACAATCGCTTGGCGCGCAGATACATTTCCAGCCGCTGGACGCTGATCAGCCCCAGCGCCATTGCCACCAGAACATCGGCAATCACCAGCGTGCTCAAATGCAGCCCCGTCACGTCCGACTGCGCCATCCCGCGCAAGCCCGAGCGGATGACGATGAGCACCACGATGAAGATCAGCGCGGCGGGTGACGCTTGCTGATTGATCGCGTGCGTCTCCGGGTCCACCGTCAGCCGCATCATCC
>CANJKQ010000131.1 GCA_947474905.1 Pseudomonadota bacterium
CTGACCGGCGCGCCCACCGGCGTCGACGGCCCGATCGGCAAAGCGCAGACCTTGCTGGCCGCGCTGACCACCGGCGGCGGCGATGTGCCGACGGTCATCGCGGGCAATGGCGAGGCGTCGGCAAGTTCAGCGCTCAACTGGGCGCAGGCGACGCTCAACCAGCTCAATAGCGGCGGTCGCACCGTCACTGCGGCGGCGAACGGCGCAGACTCGATCCTGCGTCCGACGCCCAAGCTGGCGCGGCTCGCTTATATGATGCTTGCAGGCCTGGGAGCGTAACGCTGTGAACCTTACGCTGCCCGGTTTCGGCAATCTCCCCGCCCTTGCGCGCGGCGCGGCGCTGCCCGTTGCGATCCTGCTGCTCGTTTTGCTGATGGTTGTGCCGCTGCCGGCGGCCGCGCTCGATTTCTTCTTCATCCTCAACATCACCATCAGCCTTGCCGTGCTGATGGTCGCGCTCAACGCGAAAAAGCCGCTCGACTTTTCGGCTTTCCCCACCGTTCTCCTTTTCGCGACGCTGTTCCGCCTATCGCTCAACGTCGCCTCGACGCGCGTCGTGCTGGTCCATGGCCATGAAGGCGAAAGCGCGGCCGGGCATGTGATCGAGGCGTTCGGCACCTTCCTGATCGGTGGCGATTATGTCGTCGGTCTGTTCGTCTTTTCGATCCTGGTCATCATCAACCTGATCGTGGTCACCAAGGGCGCGGGTCGCGTGTCGGAAGTGTCGGCCCGCTTCACGCTTGATGCCTTGCCCGGCAAGCAGATGGCGATCGACGCCGACCTCAATGCCGGGTTGATCACGCCCGACGAAGCCAAGGCGCGCCGCGTCGAGGTTGCGACCGAAGCCGATTTCTACGGGTCGATGGACGGTTCGTCCAAGTTCGTGAAGGGCGACGCGATCGCGGGCTTGCTGATCCTGGCCGCAAACATCATCGGCGGGTTGATCCTGGGGCCGGTCAGCCATGGCATGAGCCTGGGCGATGCCGCGCATAATTATGTGCTGCTCGCCATCGGCGACGCGCTGGTGGCGCAGTTGCCCAGCCTGATGCTGTCGATCGCCGCCGCCGCCATCGTCACCCGCGTGCAAAGCTCGCAGGATCTGGCGGGGCAGATTGGCAGCCAGTTCGGCGCGTCGGCGACCTGGATTCCGGTTGCCGCAATCCTGGCGCTGCTGGGGATGCTGCCCGGCATGCCGCATTTCGTCATTCTGCCGGCAGCGGCAGCGGCAGGCTATATCGCCTATCGACTGCGCAAGATCGAGCGGCGCCCGCCGCCCCCGCCGGTTGACACGACGCCGCCGATTGACCTTTCCAAGATCAACTGGGACGAAGTGACCGACGCGATCCAGGTCAATATCGATATCGGCTATGGCCTGGTGCCGTTGGTCGATGAACGGCGCGGCAGCCCGCTAACCGGGCGTATCACCGGCGTCCGTCGCCAATTGTCGAAAGAGCTTGGCTTTGTCGTGCCGCAAGTGCGCGTGCGCGACGACATCAACCTTGCGCCCTACACCTATCGGCTGGTCATTGGCGGCATCGTGGCGGGCGAAGATGTTGTCTCGCCCGACGAGATGCTGGCGCTCAACACCGGCCAGGCGGTCGGGCGGCTGAACGGCAAGCCAGCCAAAGACCCGACCTTTGGCCTCGACGCGACCTGGATCATGGCGGCGGATGCCGATGCCGCGACAGGGCAGGGCTTTCTGGTGGTCGATGCGAGCACCGTTATCGCGACGCACCTCAACCATGTCCTCAACCAGCATGCGTCGGACCTGCTCGGACCTGATGAAGTGCAGAGCCTGCTCGATGGCCTGAAGGAGCTCGCCGCCAGCCTGGTCGCGTCGCTCACCCCGACGCCAGTGCCGTTGACGACGCTGACCCAGGTGCTGAAGGGGCTGCTGGCAGAGGGCATTGCGCTCAAGGAATTCCGCCGTATCGCCGCGGCAATCGCGGTGGCGGCGCAGCGCACGCTCGATCCCGAGGAATTGATCGAGGCGATCCGGCCCGAATTGGGCGCGCTCATCATCCAGAAGCTGTGCGGTGTTCGCGAGCCGTTGCGCGTGATGACGCTGGAGGGCCAGCTGGAGGGGCTGCTTGGTCAGGCGGTGCGCGCCGATCCGTCGCGCCGCCACACTATCGAACCCGATCTTGGCCGTCGCATTGTCGATGCCCTGCAACAGGCAGCGCGGCCCCTGGTCGGTGAAGGCAAGCCCTTTGCGCTCGTCGTTCAGCCCGCGATCCGCCTGGCGATCCGCAAACTCGTCAAGACGTGCCTGCCCGACACGCCCGTGATGAGCTTTTTCGAAGTGCCTGAGGACAAATCGGTTGAGGTTGTCGCCGTGATCGGCGCGCCCGGAGCGTTGCCGGCATGATGCACCAGCCCATCCCCGACAGCTTTCGCCCCGATCTCACTTATGCGCGCGACGGCAGCCAGAATGGCGCGCTCGATGCGCTGGCGCGCCAGCATCTGCCGATGATCCGGCGGCTGGCCTGGCACATTCATGGCAGCATGAGCAGCATCATCGAGGTTGAGGATCTGGTGCAGATCGGCCTTGTCGCGCTGGTCGAGGCCGCGCAAAGTTTTGAGGATCGCGGGCAAGTGACCTTCGTCCAATATCTGCAGACCCGGCTGCGCGGCGCGATGATCGACGAATTGCGACGCCAGGCGACGCTGACGCGCGGCGCCATGCGGCGTCGGCGCGCCTATCAGGATGCGGTGCAGGCGCTGACCCACGAAACCGGCGCCCGGCCGACCGAGGCCGCCGTCGCGGACCGGCTGGGCGTAACGATCGACAAGCTGCGCAGCGATTATGCGACGGCTGAAGCGGTTCGGTTCGAAGCGATCGACGAGGTTTATTCGGACGATCTGCCCTGGTTCATGAGCGACGAGCCCAGCGCCTTTGATCAGCTCGCCGAGGCCGATTTGCGCGCGGCGCTGGTCGCGGCGATTGCGGCGCTGCCCGAGCGCGAGGCGCAGGTGGTGCAGCTTTATTATGTCGAGGAACTGAACCTAGAGGAAATCGGCCTGGTGCTTGGCGTCGGCGCGGCGCGGGTCTGCCAGATCAAGGCGTCCGCTCACGCCAAGCTCAAGAAAGCGCTGGCGAAAGCGGCTTGACCTGCTTGTCGTAAAACACAGCGACGGGTTTCTTGGCGAATGTTCCCTAATGTTCCCACTGACCATGGGGCGTCGGAAGGCGGTTGGTTGCCTTCCTTCAGGGCTGAGGTAGCGACGCCGACGATATCAAAGAGCGTCGGGCGATCATAGACCGCCAGGCTGCGGTAGGACAGGCGCGGGCGAGGTTCTTGCGGGCGGTGGCCTGGTTGCAAGCTCAAACTGCGCCAATCAAACCCTCGCCCCTTTAGGGGAGAGGGATGCGAAGACTTAGGCTTTGCGTAAGCAAAGGCTTAGTCGGAGCTGGGTGAGGGGTAAGTCTGCACCATCGACGGCGGGAGTCCCCCTCACCAAGCTGCGCTAGCCGACAAGTCGGCAAGCTCCGCTATCAGTTCGAGGTCGGCCATGCCCCCGGCATGGCCTAAACAGTGCGGGGCACTGTTTACCTCGAACTCCCTCAAGGGGAGAGGAGTGGTTCGGCTACGCCCCTCCACTTGCCCTCGCCGACAACCAAAACCCCGGCGATCCGCTGGGGATCGCCGGGGTGATGTTTGCTCTCGCCTGCTTGCGCCCGCGAGGGCTGGGCGGCTCCGACACCCGATTAGGGGGGCGGTGCCGGAGCCGTATCCGTTGCTGCTTAGCGGAGCAGCTGCAGCACGTTCTGCTGGCTCTGGTTCGCCTGGGCGACCAGGGCCTGCGACGCCTGGCTCAGGATCTGCTCCTTGGCGAGCTGGCTCGTTTCGGTCGAGAAGTCGACGTCTTCGATGCGGCTGCGCGCGTCGGTCAGGTTCGCGACCGCGCTGGTCAGGCTGTTGACCGCCGAGCTCAGACGGCTCTGACCGGCACCCAGCGAGGCGCGGGTGGTGTTGACCGCGGTCAGCGCGGTGTCGACCGAACCGAGCGCCGTGGTGGCGCCCGCCGCCGTGCTGATGTCCGACGAAATCACGGTCGACAGGTCGAAGCCGGTGATCGTCAGCGTGGTCGTGTCGGTCGAGCCCGAGCCGGTCTGAATCTTGACCGTCTGGTCGGTGGTGCCGAACAGTTGGACGCCGTTGAACTTGCTGCCGTTCAGCGTGGTGAGCTGCGAGGTCAGCTGGCTGACTTCGGTCTGCAGGTTGGTACGGTCGGAATTCTGATAAGTACCCGATGCCGACTGAACCGACAGTTCGCGAATACGCTGCAGAATGTTGGTGACTTCACCCAGATAGCCGTCGGCGGTCTGAGCGAGCGCGATGCCGTCATTGGCATTGCGGATCGCCTGGTTCTGGCCGCGGATCTGCGAGGTGAACGAGGTGGCGATGGCGAGGCCGGCGGCGTCGTCACCCGCGCTGTTGATGCGCTTGCCGGTCGACAGGCGCTCGATGCTCTTCTGCAGCGCGACAGTCGCCGCGTTCTGCGCATTGGCCGCCTTCAGGGCGGCAACATTGGTTCCGATAACGGTCATGTCATAGTCTCCATTTGCTCTGCGCCCCTGCCGCCCCCCAAGGGAAAGGGCTGAGCCGCTGAAGCCATGAACGGCCGTGACACGCGGGCCTTAAGTAAAAAAACGAAGCGGAAAATCGGCGGGCATCAACCGGCCAGCCGAGTCCCGCTTTAAGCCCCTCCCCTTGGGGAGGGGCTTGGAAAGCAAGTATTTTGCGACAACAGGCGGAAAGATTTTGCCGGAAGACCGGCATATTTACGCTTGGTTTACCAGCATGAGGGCAAAACTCCGCCGTTCCTTAGGGGGAAGTGATGCCGAGTATTTTTCCGTCTGCCGCGATCCAACGCCAAAAATATGCGCTGCTGTCGTCCCGGCGCGCGC
>CANJKQ010000132.1 GCA_947474905.1 Pseudomonadota bacterium
CTTCGGGATCGACCACCCTCGCCTGGCCTTTGCCGGGTTCAATCCGCACGCCGGCGAAGCGGGGGCGCTGGGCGATGAGGAAGAGCGGTTTCTGGCGCCTGCAATCGCGGCGTTGCGTGCCGAGGGCATCGACGCGACAGGCCCCTTCCCCGCCGACACGATGTTCCACGCGAGCGCGCGGGCGCAATATGACGTCGCCATGTGCTGTTACCATGATCAGGCGCTGGTGCCGCTCAAGACGCTGTATTTCGACGAAGGCGTCAATACCACGCTGGGCCTGCCCATCGTGCGTACGTCGCCCGACCATGGCACCGCTTTCGACATTGCGGGGCAAGACCGGGCGAGCCCCGCCGCGATGATCGCCGCGATCCGCATGGCGGGTGAAGCGGCGCGCCACCGCGACCCTGCCGTCATCCCCACCGAGCCGTGACCAATCTGCCGCCGCTGCGCGACGTCATCGCGCGCCATGGCTTGTCCGCCAGCAAGGCGCTGGGCCAGAATTTCCTGCTCGACGGCCAATTGCTCAGCCGCATCGCAGCGGTGCCGGGCGATCTTGCCGACGCGCCGGTATTCGAGGTTGGTCCGGGTCCTGGCGGGCTGACCCGCGCGCTGCTGATGGCGGGCGGGCTCGTGACGGCGGTCGAGCGCGACCGGCGCTGCCTGCCTGCGCTGGCTGAGTTAAGCGACGCCTTTCCCGGGCAGTTGACGATCATCGATGGCGATGCGGTGGCGATTGATTTGCGGGATCATTTTGCCACGCCGCCGCATATCGTTGCCAACCTGCCCTATAATATCGGCACCGCGCTGCTCGTGCGCTGGCTGTCCGGTGATTGGCCGCCTTTCTGGCAGAGCCTGACGCTGATGTTCCAGCGCGAGGTTGCCGATCGCATCGTGGCGGCCACCGGCGATGAGGCCTATGGGCGGCTGGCGGTGCTGGCACAATGGCGCGCCACGGCACGGCTGGCGATGACGGTCCATCGGTCCGCTTTCACCCCGCCGCCCAAGGTGATGTCGGCGGTGGTCCATCTGCTGCCGATGCCGCAGCCCGACGGCGTCGATCCCGCCATGATCGAGCGGCTGACGGCGGCGGCTTTTGGCCAGCGCCGCAAGATGCTGCGCCAAAGCCTGAAGGCCGTTCCCGGCGCGGTGGAGGCGCTCGCCACCATCGGCATAGATCAAACGCGCCGCGCCGAAACCGTCAGCGTCGCCGACTTTATCGCGCTGGCGAAAATCCTGTCCTAGTCCTTGGTCGCGGCCGTCGGCGTGGGCACCGTCATTGCGGCCTGCGGCGCGGCATGGGCGATGGCAGTGGCGAGCTGATTGGCGTCAGGGCAATTGCTGGTGCGGCAGACCTTGCGGATCTTGGCAAGATTGTCGCGCGCCTTGACCAGTGCCCCCTTGGCGACCAAGGCCTCGCCCTGGCCACGCAAAGCCGCAAGATCATTGGGATCAAGCTCCAGCGCGTCGCGATAATGGCGATAGGCGAGGCCCGGCAACCCACGGGCGCGCGCCACATCACCCAGCGCGACATAGGCCGCGCGATTGCGCGGATCAGCCACCAGCGCCGTTTCCAGCGTATCGGTAGCCGCGTCGAGCTGGCCCGCCGACATTTCCGCCTTGCCCGCCTGGAGCAGCGCCAACGACTTGGGATTAATCTGGTCGTCGGGCCGCTGCGCCTCAATGGCGGTGGCAATCGTGGCAAGCGCGGCAGCGCCGGCCAGGGCAAAGGGCAGAAAACGCATAACCTGCTCCGCTAGTGAAGCCTTAAACGCTATCATGATGGCGCCAGTGTTGCGACAAAAAACCCGTCTGTCGACTCCTGTTCCGGCGTCAGCCGCCATCCCAGCCCATGCGGTCGGCCAAGCGGCGGCGGCACTGGCGCTGATCGCCATTGGGGATGACGGCCAAGAAAAGCCTCAACCCGCCCCGGCCCTTCCTCATCGAGCAACGAGCAGACGATATAGGTGATGCGCCCCTGGGGCCGCACCAACCGCGCCGCCACGTCGAGCAGCCGCGCCTGCACGATCGCCAGCCGGTCAAGCTCGCCAGGGGAAAGCCGCCAGCGCGCCTCGGGATTGCGCCGCCAGGTGCCGGTGCCCGAGCAGGGGGCGTCGATCACCACGATATCGGCGCGTCCCTGCCAGTCGGCCAGCATCTCGACTTCCCGGCCGGGATTGAGCAGCCGCGTTTCGGCAATCTCGACGCCCGCCGCCGCAGCGCGCGGCGCGAGGCGCGACAGGCGATCGCGATTGGTATCGGTCGCAAGGATATGGCCGCGATTGTCCATCATCGCGGCGAGCGCCAGCGTCTTGCCGCCGCCGCCTGCGCATAGATCGACCACCGACATGCCCGGCCGGGCGCCGCTGGCCAGCGCGACACATTGGCTGCCCGCATCCTGAACCTCGACGAGCCCGGCAAGCGCCGAGATGTCGCTGCCATTGGGCAGGCGCAACGCATCGGGCAGGCCGTCGATCGCCTGACCCTCGGTATCGCCCAGCAGCGCGCGGATCGCGTCAGCGCTGGTGCGCAGCGTGTTGACCCGGACGTCAAGCGGCGCGCGGTCCGCCACCAACGCAGCCAGATCGGCCTCGCCGATGCCCGATGCCCGAAGGCGGTCGATCAGCCAGCGCGGCGCAACGCCCGGCACAGCAACGGGTTCGCCGGGGCGATAGGGATGCGGCGCATGCCCCTCGCCGATGAACAGCGCGTCACGCTCCTCCGCCGCCAGCACCGCGAGCATGGCCGCGCGACCGCTCACCGGCACTTCGCCCAGCGCGCGGATGGCGCGATAGACTAGGTCGCGAACCGCCCGCCGGTCTTTCGATCCGGCATAGCGCCGCTCAGCGAAATAGCGCGTGATGAGCGTATCCGCCGCAGCCCCGCCCTCGCGTGCTGCGGTGATGATCGCGTCGAGCAGTTCGATCGCGGCCTGTGCGCGCGCGCCGGGGGTCATCGACGGCGCTCAGCGAGTCGGGTAATTGGGTGCCTCGCGCGTGATCGTCACGTCGTGGACATGGCTTTCCTTCAGCCCCGCGCCCGTGATCTGGACGAATTTGGCGCGACGCTGCAAGTCGTTGATCGTGCGCGCGCCGGTATAGCCCATGGCGGCGCGCACGCCGCCCGCCAGCTGATGGATCACGTCCTTGGCCGGGCCCTTGAAGGGCACTTGCCCCTCAATCCCCTCAGGCACCAGCTTGAGCTGGTCCTTGATATCCTGCTGAAAATAGCGATCAGCCGATCCGCGCGCCATGGCGCCCACCGACCCCATGCCGCGATAGGATTTATAGGCGCGGCCCTGATACAGGAACGTCTCGCCCGGTGCTTCCTCGGTGCCGGCAAGCAGCGAGCCGATCATCACGCTCGACGCGCCCGCCGCCAGCGCCTTGGCAACATCACCCGAAGTGCGGATGCCGCCATCGGCGATCACCGGCACGCCCGCTTTGTGCCCCTCTTCCGCGCAGTCGATGATCGCGGTCAGTTGCGGCACGCCGACGCCCGCCACAACGCGGGTCGTGCAGATCGATCCCGGGCCGATACCGACCTTCACGGCGTCCGCGCCTGCCTCAATCAATGCTCTGGTGGCGTCGGCGGTCGCGACATTGCCGGCCACGACCTGCACCGCGTTCGACAGTTTTTTGACGCGTTCCACCGCACGGGCGACGTCGCGATTATGGCCATGCGCGGTATCGATGACGATACAATCGACTTCGGCTTCGACCAGCGCTTCGGTGCGGGCAAACCCCTTATCACCCACAGTGGTCGCCGCCGCGACACGCAACCGCCCAGCCGCGTCCTTGGTCGCATCGGGATAGGTCACGGCCTTTTCGATATCCTTGACCGTAATCAGCCCGATACAGCGATAATCGTCATCCACCACCAGCAGCTTTTCGATGCGCCGCTGATGGAGCAGCCGCCGCGCTTCGTCATGGCTGGCACCGGCAGCGACCGTGGCGAGATTGTCGTGCGTCATCAGTTCCGACACGGGCTGGCCCGGCTGGTCGGCGAAGCGCACATCGCGATTGGTGAGAATGCCAACGAGGCGGCCATTCGCCTCGGTGACGGGAATGCCGCTGATCCGGTGACGCTCCATCAGCGCGCGCGCATCGGCCAGCGTCGCGTCGGGCGCGATGGTGATGGGGTTGACGACCATCCCCGACTCGAACCGCTTTACCTGGCGCACCGCCGCCACTTGCTCTTCCACATCGAGATTGCGGTGGAGCACGCCAATGCCGCCCATTTGCGCCATGACGATCGCCATATCGGCTTCGGTCACCGTATCCATTGCCGCCGACAGAAACGGTATGTTGAGGCCAATGCCGCGGGTCAGCTGGGTGCGGGTATCGGCCATGCTGGGCAGCAGGTCCGATTCGGCGGGCAGTAGCAGGACATCGTCGAAAGTAAGGCCTAGCCTGATGTCCATGGGTGCCACTGTCCTTGCGCCGGGGGTCGAATGTGGCGGCCCATGTAACCAACCCGGTGCGCGGGCGCTAGGGGGTGCGCGGCAATGGCGAAGTTGCCGCGCCGATGCGGCGGTTCAGCTCTTGTTGCCGAACAGCCCACCCGCCATGCCCGCAATGTCGTTGAGCGGGTTGCCGTCACCATCCTTATCGAGCGCGCCGAGCACGCCAGCCGCACCACCGGCCTGCCCTTTCAGCAAGTCAGCAAACCGGCCGAGCGCGCCGTCGCCGCCGATATGGCCGACAATTTCCTGCAACGTATCGGCGGACAGTCCAGTATTTTCAGCTGCTGTCTCCACCGTATCACCTGGAGCATGATGCGCGGCGCCCAGCGCCTGCACCGCCGCTTCGGCCTGATCGGGCGAAATGCCAACTTTGTTCGCCAGATTGGCGATA
>CANJKQ010000133.1 GCA_947474905.1 Pseudomonadota bacterium
GTCACCAGCGCCGTCATGCCCGTCAGGTCAAACATCATCGCCCTCCTACATCGCCTTCAGCAGCGCTTCGATATCGTCCATTGTCACCACACTGGTCGCGGTGATCTCCCCATCGCCAGCTGACCGTTTGACCATCGGCGCCAGCACCTTGCCGCCCAGCTCGATAAAGCTGTTGACGCCCGCCGCTTTCATGTTGATCACGCTTTCGCGCCAGCGGACCATGCCCGTCACCTGCTCCACCAGCCGCACACGGATCTCAGCCGGATCGGTAATGGGAGCGGCGAGCACATTGGCGTAAAGCGGCACCAAGGGCGTGTCGATATGCGCGGTGGAAAGCGCTTGCGCCATTGCCTCCGCAGCGGGCCGCATCAACGGGCAATGGAACGGTGCCGATACGGGCAGCAACACCGCGCGCTTGGCGCCATGATCCTTGGCGATCGCCACCGCACGCTCAATCGCGCCGCGATGCCCGGAAATGACGACTTGCGACGGGTCGTTGTCGTTGGCGACGGTGCACACCTCGCCTTCCGCCGCAGCCGCTGCAATCGCCTGGGCAACCGCCAGGTCGGCGCCGAGCAGCGCCGCCATGGCGCCTTCCCCCACCGGCACCGCCGCCTGCATCGCCTGGCCGCGCAGCTTGAGCAGGCGCGCCGTCGTCGCCACGTCGATCGCGCCTGCCGCGCACAATGCCGTATATTCCCCCAGGCTGTGCCCAGCGACAAAATCGGCTTGTTCGGCGAGGCGGATGCCGCCTTCGCGCTCCAGCACACGCAGTGTCGCGATGGCATTGGCCATGATGGCGGGCTGGGCATTCTCGGTCAGCGTGAGCTCGGCCTCGGGGCCTTCCACCATCAGCCGGAACAGATGCTGGCCGATCGCGTCGTCAACTTCCTGGAACAGCTGGCGCGCATGGACGCTTGCCTCCGCCAGTGCCTTACCCATGCCGACCGCCTGGCTGCCCTGGCCGGGAAAAATATATGCGCGCATCATTGGCTCCCCTGCTGGCACGGAAGCCGGGGCTGTTAAGCGCGGGGAGGCGGGCTGGCAAGCCGGGGACGGACAAGCACCATCGTCGGCGACGGCGCAAAGAGCCGGTGCCGGAGGGCCTCCGGCATTTTGGTGGCGACGCCCAGACGCTGTACCAACCACCCGGCAAGCGTTGGCGGCGACGGATAACGCGCGACGACCACCTCACCCGGTCGCGCATCACGCTCCACCAGTTGCACGTCGCCGGGCGGCACAGCCCGGGCATTGGCGAGGTGATTGAAGCTGAGCGGAATTGCTGCACGCCTGACGGTGACGGGGTCGGCCGCCAAAGCGCCACCAGCGATCAACCCCAAGAAAATCAGCCCGAAATCGTCGTTGATCAGCAACACAAGGAGCGGGTCGTTAAGGCGCCAACAAATGGAGTGGCGGTTAATCCGCTTGCCTTTTGCCGCAATTCCGCTAAGCGCCGCGCCTTCGCCGCAGCGGTTTGCCGTTGCAGCGATCAAATACCGACGACAGCCGGAGGGGCCACCGCGATGGGCGCGGACGGTCAGCGATCGGCCAAAGATGAGGCAGAACATGGCTCTTTACGAGCATGTGTTCCTTGCGCGCCAGGATCTGGCACAGGCGCAAGTGGACGCACTGGCGGAAACCGCCACCAAGATTATCGAGGACAATAAGGGCAAGGTCGTCAAGACCGAGAGCTGGGGCTTGCGCAGCCTGGCGTACAAGATCGCCAAGAACCGCAAGGCGCATTACGTCATGCTCGAATTCGACGCGCCCGGCGACGTCGTCGCCGAGTTGGAGCGCCAGACCCAGATCAACGAAGACATCATCCGCTACATGACGATCAAGGTCGATGCGCTCGAAGCTGGCCCGTCGGTGATGATGCGCAAGGGCGATCGCGACCGCGAACGCCGCCGTGACCGCGATGATCGTGGCGACCGGGCCGACCGTCCGCGCCGTGACCGCGAAGAGATGGAGACCTATTGATGGCCCGCCCGTTTTTCCGCCGCCGCAAGAGCTGCCCCTTCTCCGCGAAGGACGCGCCGCGCATCGATTACAAGGATGTCCGCCTGCTCCAGGGCTTCGTCTCTGAGCGTGGCAAGATCGTGCCGTCGCGCATCACCAGCGTGTCGGCCAAGAAGCAGCGCGAGCTCGCCCAGGCGATCAAGCGCGCGCGCCATCTGGGCTTGCTGCCCTATATCGTGAAGTAAGGAGCAGCCCGATGGAAGTCATTCTGCTGGAGCGCGTCGAAAAGCTCGGCGCCATTGGCGATGTGGTAAAGGTCAAGGACGGTTTTGCCCGCAACTTCCTGTTGCCGCGCAAAAAGGCCCTTCGCGCCAATGAAGCCAACCGCAAGGTGTTTGAGGCCAATCGTGAGCGCATCCTGGCTGAAAATGCCCAGCGTCGCGGCCATGCCGAAGCCGAAGCCAAGGCGATCGACGGCGCCACCGTCACCATGATCCGCCAGTCGTCCAACACTGGCCAGCTTTACGGCTCGGTCGCGGTGCGCGACGTAGTCGAGGCGCTGGAAGCCGATGGCCACAAGGTCGCCAAGTCGGCAGTCATCCTCGACAAGCCGATCAAGACGATCGGCCTGTTCGAGGTGAAGGTCGCGCTGCACCCTGAAGTTTCGGTGACGATCAAGGTCAATGTCGCACGCTCGCCCGAAGAGGCCGAGATGCAGGCCGCTGGCGTCAACGTGATGGAAGCGATGTTCGAGAAGGACGAAGCCGGCTTTACCGAGGATTACGATCCCAATGCCGAGCCCGGCGCCACCGCCGAAGTAAGCGCGGAGACGGCGGAAAGCTGATCCGCCCCTTCGCCTTCGGCAGGCACGAAAAGAGCCCCGTGACCCAACAGGTCCGGGGCTTTTTTGTCCCTCTAGCCAAAATACGTCGGCGCTGAGCTTGTGGAAGCAGCGCCCTTCGACAAGCTCAGGACGAAGACGTGTCCGATGCTTATAGCATGAGGACCTCGTCCCGTTCGTCCCGAGCGAAGTCGAGGGACGGGTAACCAGCGTGTCGCGCGGTTTCTCGACCGCGCTCGACACGAACGGCTGGCGAGGGTCGATCAACCCAGCGTCATCATGCGCTAAGGCGCTTTACGGAACGACGGTAAACGCCGCCACCATCACCGCTGCCGGCAGGGCCAGGCAAATGACGGGCAATAGCTTGCTCATCGGCTCTCTCCTTGGGCAGGCATGATGCCCGCATTTAAGGTTAACGACCGGCAACCGCCAAAGTTGCGTCGTTATCGTAACGAGCGAGACCGGCTATTTCCTTCCAAATAATTTTTCGATGTCGCCATGGGCAAGCTTGATCCAGGTCGGGCGACCGTGATTGCACTGGCCCGAATGCGGCGTGACTTCCATCTCACGCAGCAGGGCATTCATTTCGGCCACCGACAGCACCCTGCCTGCGCGAACCGATCCGTGGCACGCCATTGTCGCCGCGACATGATCAAGCCGTTCTTTCAGGCTCAGCGCTTCGTCATAAGCGGCAAGTTCATCGGCAAGATCGGTGACGAGGCCATAGATATCGCCCTGCCCCAGCGCCGCCGGGACGGCGCGAACCAGCATGGCGCGGGGGCCAAAGCGATCAAGGTCGAGCCCGAATTCGGCGAGTTCGGCGGCGCGGGCCTCCAACCGGTCGCAAGCTGGCTCGTCGAGTTCGACAACTTCAGGCAACAAAAGCGCCTGCGCCGCAACGCCGCCATTGGCCATTGCCTTGCGCAAGCGTTCGAGCACCAGCCGTTCATGCGCGGCGTGTTGATCGACAATGATCAGGCCATCAGCCGCCTCGGCGACGATATAGGTCTTGGCGACTTGCCCGCGGGCGACACCCAGCGGGAAGTCGGCACGGTCGGGGATGGGCTCCGCAGCGGACTCGGCCCGGGCTTGTGGCGGTGGCGCGAAAAAGGCCGGGCGGCGATCATGGACGGCCGAGCCATATCCTGCCCCCGCCCCGTCCGTCATGCCAGCGAAAGCTGGCATCGCTGTCGAGGAAGGGGCAGACGGCCAACGATCCCAGCTTTCGCTGGGATGACGCGCGTCCACTGGATGACGGGCCGGTTCGCTCTGCCACATCGCCATGGCGTCCGCCGCCGGGCGCTGCATGCTGCGATGCCCGGCGACTTCGAGGGCATGGCGCAATCCCGAAACGATCAGCCCGCGCACCAGCGCCGGATCGCGGAAGCGGACTTCGGTCTTGGCGGGGTGGACATTCACATCAACCTCGCTTGGCGGCACGTCGAGGAACAGCGCCACCACAGCGTGCCGATCGCGCGCCAGCATCTCGGCATAGGCGCCCCGCACTGCGCCAACCAGCAATCGGTCCTTCACCGGTCGGCCATTGACGAACAGATATTGGTGATCGGCAATGCCGCGGTTGAAAGTGGGCAGGCCCGCAATACCGCCGAGCCTTAACCCCTCCCGCGCCAAATCGACGGCCACGCCATTATCCGCCAGCAACGGATCGACAATCGCCGCCACCCGATCCGGCAGACCTGCGGCGGGCGCGACATTGAGCGTCAGCCGTCCGTCATGCTCCACCGAAAAGGCGATGTCGGGACGCGCCATCGCCAACCGCTTCACAACGTCAAGGCATGCCGCATATTCCGCCCGCGTGCTGCGCAGGAATTTGCGGCGTGCGGGCACGCGCTCGAACAACCCCTCAACCCGAATCCGCGTGCCGGGGGGAACCGCGACGGGGCCTTCCATTACCAGCGCGCCATTGTCGATCTTGCGCGCCCAGCCGGGCGCACCCCGCACCCGACTTTCGATCGTCAGCGACGCAACGCTGGCAATTGATGGCAGCGCCTCGCCGCGAAATCCCAGCGTGGTGACGGCCTCAA
>CANJKQ010000134.1 GCA_947474905.1 Pseudomonadota bacterium
CGCGTTCGTCGAGGTCAAGATGCGCGCGACCGCCGCCGAGCTTGACCTGGCCATTGACGAACGCCGCCTCGCGCGCGTCGCCGCCGCTGCCGAGGCGCTGGCGCCGCGCTATGCCGGGGCGGGGGATGATATCCGCGTCGACGTGATCCTGCTCGCGCCGGGGACGCGGCCACGGCATATCGAGAATGCGTGGCTGGGCTGACTTTGCCGACCACCCCGCCTACATGCTCGACCGTCGCCCCAGCGAAAGCTGGGGCCGCTTGCCGTAGGCGACCCCAGCTTTCGCTGGGGTGACGGACTTGGCTTAACTCGGGGACCCAGCATGACCCTCACCGTCGCCGTCCAGATGGACCCGCTCGACACGATCAACATCGCGGGCGATTCGACCTTTGCGCTGATGCTGTCTGCCCAGACGCGCGGCCACCGGCTGTTTCACTACACCGCCGACGCGCTCAATTATTCGGATGGGCGCGTCTGGGCCAGGGCGCACCCGGTCAGCGTGCAGCGAGTCGCAGGCGATCATTACCGGTTCGGCGATCCGGTCAGCCTGGATCTTGGCGAGGCGGCCGATGTCGTGCTGATGCGGCAGGATCCGCCATTTGATCTTGGCTATATCACCGCGACGCACCTGCTGGAGCGCATCATGGACCGCACCTTGATCGTTAACGATCCGGTCAGCGTCCGCAACGCGCCCGAAAAAGTGTTCGTGCTCGATTATGCCCGCTTCATGCCGCCGACCCTGGTGACGCGCTCGCTCGACGAGGCGCGCGCCTTTCTGGCGACGCATGGCGAGATCGTCGTGAAGCCGCTCCACGGCAATGGCGGTAAGGCGATTTTCCGGGTCGGGTCGGACGGCGCCAATCTGTCGGCGCTGATCGAGGTGTTCAACACCGCCTGGCGCGAGCCGCATATGGTGCAGGCTTTCCTGCCCGATGTCGCCAAGGGCGACAAGCGCATCGTGCTGGTCGATGGCGTTGTGGCAGGCGCGATCAACCGTTTGCCCGGCAAGGGCGAAATCCGCAGCAACCTCGCGGTTGGCGGTTCGGCGGAGGCGACGGTGCTGACGGCGGACGAGCAGGAAATCTGCGCCGCCTTGGGGCCGGAGCTGAAAAAGCGCGGGCTGTTGTTCGTCGGCATTGACGTGATTGGCGGCAAATGGCTGACCGAAATCAACGTCACCTCACCCACCGGCATTGTCGCGATCGAGAGGTTTGACGGCACCGATGTCGCCGGGCTGATCTGGGACGCGATCGAAGCGAAGGTGGCGGGGTAGGGGTGGTGGGCGTCGGGATTGGCTCGCCGCCCTCACCCTTCCCACGACGCTCCGCGTCGCGGGCCCCTTCCCTCTCCCAACGGGAGAGGGAGGGAGCGCCGAAGGCGCGGAAGGGTGAGGGCGATCCTGCCGTCACCAGCAAAAGCGCGCGCTACCCGGCCAACGCCACCCGCGCCGCATCGGCAAGTGCCTTCATCGCCAGCCGATAGGGCCCTGGCCCATGGCTGATCCGGGCAATGCCGGTCGCGGCGATGTGTGCGGCGCTCGGCGCGCCGGGAAAGGCCATGAAATTGACGGGCAGCGGCGACGCCCGGCACACGCGTTCCAAAAGGCTCAGCTCGACTAGCCCGGGCACGAAAAATCCGCTCGCGCCGGCATCGGCATAGGCATGGGCGCGGTCGATCGCAGCGTCGGCCATTGCCCGGTCATGCGAATCGGCGGGGGCCTGCAGGAAAATGTCGGTGCGTGCGTTGATGAAAAAGCCCGGGCCTGCCGCCGCGCGCATTGCCGCGATCCGCTTGGCCTGCGCGTCGATCGGGTGGAGCATCTTGGCCGCTGCGCCGATCACCTGGTCTTCGAAATTGCAGCCGATCGCGCCCGTCGCCGCCAGCGCGGCGGCATGGGCGGCCAGCGCGCCGGGATCAACGGCATAACCGCCTTCAAAATCGATCGTTACCGGCAGCTCCACCGCCGCGACGATCCGCGTCGCATTGGCAAGCGCAAGATCGAGCGGCAGTGCTTCGGCATCGAACAGGCCATGTGCGGCGGCGACCGACCAGCTGCCTGTTGCAATCGCGGCAGCCCCAGCCTCTGCCACCACGCGCGCGCTGCCCGCGTCCCAGGCGTTGAACAGGATCAGCGGTTTCCCCGGCACATGCAACGCCGCAAAGGCACGCGCTTTGTCGATAATCATGCCCTCCCTCCCAGTTTTTGCATCGTCCTCATTCGGCCCGTTCGTGCGGAGCTTGTCGAAGCACAGCACGTCCTCACGATGAAGAACAGCCCTTCGACACGCTCTGGGGGAACGGGGAAAAATGCTAGCTCATCGCGGCCTGGGATCAATGAACGAAGCGCGCCACCACATCGCGATACGACCGGCTGACCTTCACCTGCGCGCCCGATTCGAGCACCAGAAAGCATTCGCCATTGGTGTGCGGCTTCACTTCGCGCACCAGATCGAGGTTGACGATCGCCGAGCGATGCACGCGCTGGAAACGGCGCGGGTCGAGCCGCTTTTCCAGATCCTTCATCGTTTCGCGCAGGATCAGCGTATTGTCGCCGGTATAGATGCACATATAGTCGCCCGCCGCGTCGATCCGCTCAATCGAGTCGACATCGACCCGGAAAATCTGGCCGCGATCCTTGATGTTGATGAGCTTTTCAAAGCGATTGGCGGCCGGCGCTTCGGATGAACTGTCCGCAAAATTATCGACCGCCTCGGGCGCGACTTCGGCCAGCACTTCCTTCAGCTTCTCGACTTCTTCGGCGCTGCGCTTTTCCGCCAGCCGCTGACGAACCCGGTCGAGCGTGTCGGCGAGCTGTGCCTCGTCAACGGGCTTCATCAGGTAATTCACCGCCTGGGTTTCGAACGCGCGCAGAGCAAAATCCGAATAGGCGGTGACGAACACGAACAATGGCGGCTCGACCTCCATCAGCCCCTGTACGACCGAAAAGCCGTCAAATCCCGGCATCTGGATGTCGAGGAAAACGAGATCGGGTTTGTGCGTCTTGATCGAACGGATCGCCTCGCGCCCGTTGACGCAGGTGTCGATAATTTCGACATCGTCATGCGGTTCCAGGCGAAGCTGAAGGCCCTGAATGGCGAGCGGTTCATCGTCGACCAGGATAGTGCGGATGGTCATGCGGCCTCTCTTGCTGGTTCAGTCAATTGGTACGGTATTTCGATCTCCACCCTGAAACCGCCCCCGGGGTTTGATCGCGTTTCAAACTTATGCTCGGCGCCATAGGCTTGGGCCAACCGGTCCCTGATGTTGGTCAAGCCGACGCCGGTCGACAGCCCTGATCGTTTCGTCGCCTCGATCAAGCCCGGCCCGGTGTCGGACACGTCGATCTGCACCTTGTCGCCGCTGAGCCGAGCGGCAACGGTAATATCGGCCCCATCCTCACGCGGGGTGACGGCATATTTGATCGCGTTTTCAACGAGCGGCTGGAGCAGCAGCGACGGCAGCCGCGCCTTGGCAACGCGCGGATCGATGTCAAAATTCGGCCGCAGCCGGTCCTCAAACCGCATCTTTTCGATTTCAAGATATAGTTTCAGCGTCTCTACCTCCTGCGCGATCGTCACCTGGGCGGTCGGCTCGTTCGCAAGGGTATAACGCAGGAATGACGATAAGCGGCTCAACATCGCATTGGCCCGCTCGGTCTGCTTCAACAGCACCAGGGTCGAAATGGAATTCAGCGTGTTGAACAGGAAATGCGGGTTGAGCTGATAGCGCAGCATGGCGAGCTGCGCCGATGATGCCTGGATTTCCAGCGCCTGCATCTGGTCGATCTGCTGCTCGATGATCAGGTAGAAATTGATGCCGAAATAGAGTGCCGACCAGCCCGCCAGCACCGTGAAATTGAGGAAGATGGTGCCCAGCACCAGCGTCAGCGTCAGCCCGGCGCTTTCATTGACGAGGCTGAAGGCAAAGGCGTCGAGCACCGCATAAAGCACGGTCGCGCCCGCCAGCGTGACGATGGTGAGCAGCACCAGCGCGACACGCGACAGCTTGCGGTAGGTGCTATAGAGCGCGGAGAGCAGCAGAGTGATGCAATAGCCGATGATCGATTCGATCACGATTGTCGCGATTACCTTTAACTCTGTGCCATTGGCGATCGACGACGCGCTGCGCAGCACCAGATAGCCCGACCAGCCCGCTGCCTGGAGCAGCCAGAAGGCGCGGTTTTTCTGTTCGAAAAAGGGGCGGCTGAACAGGCCGTCGGTGGGCGTCGCCATGGTCAGCACGGGCCGGGGGCAGAGGCGGGCAGCATTACCGCAATCTTATACCCGCTGGCGGGCGGGCGGGAAGGGGGGAGACTTGAACCCGCATTCCTTTACCCGATCGTGCTGAGCGAAGTCGAAGCACCGTACTTGTTTGCGAGGAAGAGCAGGGCTTCGACAAGCTCAGCCCGAACGGTTATGACTGGGACTGACGGATGAGAGGCAAGCGCCAGCGCCTGAATGGAGAGACTTGACATGACCGACACGATCGACCTTGCGCATGATGGCGCGCATGACCGCGCCAAATTCACCGCGATGACCGAGGGCACGCAGGAAGACTGGGCGACGATCAGCACGCATTTCCGTGACTTCTCCAAAGGGCTGCCCGCGCGCGTGATCGAGCATCTCAAACTGCTCGACGGCGATTATGGCGGCTTTCCGGTCGATCGGCTCGAACATTCGCTGCAGACCGCGACCCGCGCCCATCGCGATGGCCGCGACGAAGCCTATGTGGTGACCGCGCTGCTCCACGACATTGGCGACACGCTCGGCAGCTTCAATCACCCCGAAATCGCGGGCGCGATGCTGCGGCCGTTCGTCTCC
>CANJKQ010000135.1 GCA_947474905.1 Pseudomonadota bacterium
GTGCGGCCGCGGCGCAGCTTGGTGGCGGTGACGCGCACCTCGCCCGCCAACGGACCCAAGAACGAGATTTGGGCTGCTCGGAGCGGCGGCAAATCGGGTTCGCACGCTTGCGCGGCGTGGAGCGCAATGGCGCTCGACAGCCCGCCATAAGTGGTGCGGCCCTGCATCCAGTCGGCGGGGATGGTGAGGCGCCAGCTGTCGCCCTCCGCCACCGCGCCCGCCAGAATGTCGGCGAGCGGGGTCATGCCGCCACCGTCGCCAGCCGATCGCGCAGCTCGCGCTTCAGCACCTTGCCGATCGCGCTGCGCGGCAGCACGTCGATGGCGTGGAGCGCCGCCAGCCGCTGCGTCTTGCCCAGCCGCGCGTTGGTGGCAGCCAGAATGGCGTCCGCATCGACCCCCGCACGCGCCGGCACGAAAAACCCGACCGGCGTCTCGCCCCAGGCGTCGGACGGCACGCCGATGACCGAGCAATCGGCGACATCGGGATGGTCGCGCAGCACCGCCTCCAGATCGCTGGGATAGATGTTGAAGCCGCCTGAGATGATCATGTCTTTCTTGCGGTCCATCAGGATCAGGAAGCCATCGGCATCGAACCGCCCGACATCGCCGTGGCGGATGAAGCGATTGCCATCGGCATCATGCCATTCGGCCGCTCGCGTCGCTTCTTCGCGGCCGTGATAGCCGTTCATCATCGAAGGCGACCGGCCGACAACCTCGCCCATGGCGCCGGGCGCGACCTCATTGCCGTCGTCATCGATCAGCCGCATGTCGTGCCCGTCGATCGGGACGCCCACGGTATGGAGCTTGTCGGGGTGCGCGTTGCAAACGAGCATGGTCGACGCGCCGCCTTCGGTCATGCCGTAATATTCGACCAGCAACCCCGGCCAGCGCGCCAGCACATCAGCCTTCAGCGCCGCCGAAAAGGGCGCGCTGGTGCAGGTTTTCAGGCGAAAGGCGGAAAGATCGAACCGGTCGAAATCGGGCAGCGCCATAATCCGCTGATACTGCACCGGCACCAGCATGGTATGCGTGGCGCGATAGCGCTCGGCCAGTTCCAGAAACTGGCGGGCGTCAAATTTTGCCATCAATATCGCAGTGCCGCCCCAACCCAGCGTCGGCAGGAAGCTGACCAGCGTGGTGTTGGAATAAAGCGGTGTCGCCAGCAGCGTGACCGCCTCGCCAAAGCCCGCGCCCGAATTGCGGCCGATATGCGCCCAGCGCATCGCATGGCTCTGGACGATGCCCTTGGGCGTGCCGGTGGTGCCTGAGGAATAGATGATGTTGAACGGATCGGCGGGCGCGATGGTGACGGGCGCGGGTCTGGCGCCGGCGGGGGGCAGCCAGGCATCGAATGCCGTACCGAACGTCACGATGCGCGCGGCGATGGTGTGGTCTGCCAGCGCTGCCGCCGTCGCGTCATCGAGGAAAACGATGGGCGCGCCACTATCGGCGATCATCGCGGCAATCTGGTCGGGCGTCGCCGACGGCGCGATGGGCGCGGCGGCAGCGCCGATGCGCAACGCCGCCAGGAAGACGCAGGCATAATCAACCGACGCCGCCCCGACGATGGCGACCGCGCCGCCCGGCCTCACGCCCGCCGCCTGCAACCCGACCGCGACCCGGTCCATCCGCGCGTCGAGCGCGGCATAGGTCAGGCTGCTCGCTGCATCGCCGATCGCGATCTTGTCGGCCCGCTCGCCGGCATGGGCGCGCAGCAAATCGGGCAACGTCGCAAATTCGCTGGCGAGCATGGCGTCGGCAGTCACGGCGGGCCTCCCTTGTCGTTGCGCTCCCGCTAGGCGAGCCCTTGCGAAAATGCCATACGCAATCTTCTAAAATGGCAGGAAGAGGTATGATGGCAGACGCAATGGCGGGGATGAGCGCGATCGTGACGGGGGGCGGCACCGGCATTGGCGCGGCAGTGGTGCGGCGGCTGGCGGCACGCGGTGTGCGGTGCGCGATCAACTATGCCTCAAGCCGCGACGAGGCCGAGGCACTCGCCGCCGAGGTCGGTAACGGCGCCATCGCAGTCCAGGCCGATATCGCCGATGATGCGCAGTGCCGCGCGCTTGCCGATGCCGCTTTGGCCGAATTCGGGCGGATCGACCTGCTCGTCAACAATGCGGGCAAGACCAAATTCGCCAATCATGAGGATCTGGACGCGCTGGAGGCGGAGGATTTTATCGATATCTATCGGCTAAATACCATTGCCGCTTTCCAGATGATCCGCGCCTGCGCCCCGGCGATGAAGGCAGGCCCGGCGAGCGCGGTCGTCAATGTCGCCAGCGTTGCGGGCGTGTACGGCATGGGATCATCGGTTGCCTATGCCTGTTCAAAGGGCGCGCTCATCACGCTCACCAAAAGCATGGCGCGCGTGCTGGCGCCGGCGATCCGGGTGAATGCGGTCGCTCCCGGCTATGTCGGCACGGGCTGGTTTGAAAAGCGCTTGGGCGCAGAAGGGTTTGCCAAGCTCAACGAGCGGATCGCCGCTGCGGTGCCGATGGCCATCGCCACCATGGCGGATGACGTCGCTGCCCCGATCGTCCATCTGCTCGACCCTGCGATGCGCAGCGTGACAGGAGAGGTGACGTTGGTCGATGCCGGCGGGCATCTCGACGTCGCGCTCAGTCGGCGTCCAGGGCGCGAACAGGCCTGAAACCAGGGCATCGCTGGAACCCGATCGGCCATCGCCCGTTGGACGGCTGGACCGTTCAGCTGGAGTAACTGTTATGCGTAACTTCGCAAAGTTGGCCGGGGGGATCAGTATTGCCGCGTCGATCGCCATCCTGGCGTCACCGGTGCTGGCCGAAGGCAAGGCCGATCGCGCGCGCGAAGCGATTGCGGCGGCTAGCGCCAAGGTTGACGCCGCCAACAAGGTCGGCGCCAGCGGCGAAGTGCCGCATTTGCAGGCCGAGGCCCAGGCCGCGCTCCGCGATGCGCAGGAAGACCTGAAAAGCGGGCATAAGGACGAAGCGATCGCCGCCGCCAACCACGCATCCGAGCTTGCCGACACCGCGATCGGGATTTCCCATCGCAACGCGGTTGATCAGCAGCGCGAAACCGCTGCCAGCGCGACGAATGCCGCGATGAGCGCGCAGGAACAGGCCGCCGCTGCCAACGCCCGGGCTGATGCTGCGCAACAGGCCGCCGCCTCGGCGCAGGCCGATGCCGCCGCTGCGCGCGCCCAGCCGCCCGTGGTGGTGACGCCGCCCGCGCCGCAACCGCAGCCTCAGCCCATTGCGGCGACCGTGACGACCGAAACGGAAGAGGTTGCGCCGACCGTCACGCACGCTTCGTCCACACATCGGGTGGTCCGCCGCTCGACGCACCGGGTGGTGACGGCCAAGCCAGTGGTTAAGGAAAAGACCTCGACCAGCATCACGACCGCACCGCAAAACTGACACGGCGGCCCAGGGCCATCCTTTGGGGGTGGGTGCAATCGCACCCGCCCCTTTTTATCTGCTGGTGATGGACAGGCCGCACCATACCCGATATTCGGATTGGCGACGATGTAGATCGCGAACCGACCGAAGGAGAGGGCTATGGCAACTGCCGCCGAACTCGACACCCCCGCTCAGGCACTGGAAGCATTCCGTGCTGATGTCCGCGACTGGCTCGCGGCGAATTTTCCGGCGTCGCTCAAGGGCAAGGATAATCTGATGTCGGCGGTCGAAGGGCCGACCGAAGAAAGCGCCGATGAGCGCGCCTGGCGCCAGGCGATGGGCGACAAGGGCTGGGGCGTGCCGACCTGGCCCAAGCAATATGGTGGCGGCGGCCTCTCCCGCGCCGAGGCGCGGGTGCTGGGCGAGGAAATGGCGCGCGTGGGCGCGTGGAATCCGATCGGCGGCATGGGCGTGATGATGTTCGGCCCGACGCTGCTCGAATATGGCAGCGAAGCGCAGAAGCACGAGCATATCCCGGCCATTGCCAAGGGCGAAGTGCGCTGGTGCCAGGGCTATTCGGAACCCGGCGCGGGATCCGACCTCGCCAACCTCCAGACTTTCGCCGAGGACAAGGGCGACCATTACCTCGTCAATGGTCAGAAGACCTGGACGTCGGGCGGGCAATGGGCCGACAAATGCTTTGCGCTGGTCCGCACCGACAAGACGCAGAAACATGCCGGCATCAGCTTCCTGCTGATCGACATGACCTCGCCGGGTGTCGAGACGCGGCCGATCCGGCTGATCTCGGGCCAGTCGCCGTTCTGCGAGACCTTCTTCACCGATGTGAAAGTGCCCAAGGGCAATCTTGTCGGCCGCGAAGGCCAGGGCTGGGAAATCGGCACGCGGCTGCTGCAGCACGAGCGCAACAGCCTGTCAGGCGGCGGCTCGACCGCGTCGCGGCTGTTCGCCGGCAAGCCGATTAGCGCGCTCGCCAAGCAATATCGTGGCGAAGATGGTGACGGTCGCGTCGCCGATGGCGATCTGCGCACCCGCATCATCAAGCACGAGATGGACTCGCGCGCCTTCGCCCTCACGCTGCGCCGCGCCGCGCTGGAGGCGAAGTCGAACCAGGGGCCGTCGGCTGCGACCAGCATCATGAAGAATGTCGGCGCGCGCATCACCCAGGAACGCGCCGAGCTTGGGATCGAGATCATGGGCATGGCCGGGCTGGGCTGGGAAGGCGAGGGCTTCACCGCCGACGAACTCGCCCAGACCCGCACCTGGCTGTGGGGCAAGGCCGTGTCGATCTATGGCGGCTCGACCGAAATCCAGAACAACGTCATCGCCAAGCGCATCCTCGGGATGCTCGATCATCAATAGCGTTTGCAACGTCATCCCAGCGAAAGCTGGGATCGCTTGATAACCCAACGA
>CANJKQ010000136.1 GCA_947474905.1 Pseudomonadota bacterium
TAGTTATATGCGTCGCGCATTGACTTCAATCCCATGCCCAATTTATATGCGCGAATCATATATATTGGGAGCCGTTATGATTCTGTCAGAGAATATGGAACAGCTTTTGGGCCGCATCGGCAGCGTGATTTCGCGGTGGAGCCTGGTGCTGTTCTTCCTGGGCTTCGGCCTGTATAAATTTACCCCGCAAGAGGCCGCCGGGGTGGCGCCGTTGCTGACCCACAGCCCGGTGTTCTTCTGGGCGATCCCCGCGCTCGGCCAGCAGGGCGCGTCCAATTTTGTCGGCGTTTTGGAGATTCTGTTCGCGGTGCTGATCGCCTTGCGCCCCATTAAGCCGCGCTGGTCCGGCTATGGCAGCCTCGCGACGGCAGGCGCGCTGGTGGTGACGCTGAGCTTTTTGTTCACCACGCCGCATCTCGATCCGGCGCTGGGCGGCTTCATCATCAAGGACCTGACGCTGCTCGGCGCGGCGCTGTGGAGCGCGGGCGAGGCCTTTGCCGCCGCCCGCGCGCGCGCCAACCGCGACGCGACCGCGACAGCCTGAAGCGACAGGGCAGTACCCGGCCGCGACGCGGATCGCGGCCGGAACGCCACCCGCTAAACCGCCGCGACCATCACCCCGATCGAGCTTGCCATGATGCCCGACAGGCGTAGTTGATAGCGCCCCGGCACCAGCGTGAACCGCACGATCTTGCGAATGCCGCTGCACGGTGGGCCATGGTCATGGCCGGTCGCGGCCAGCGGCTTGCCGTTGCGGACCATGTCGATCCACGCGCCATCGCTGAGCGCGACGCCATAGCTGCCCGCGCGCGGCACCTCGATCTCGATCACCGCTGCTCTGCCGCCGCGAGCCCGTTCTTCGGCGGTCTCGCCCACCACGGCAAGCGCGCCCGCCACGTCAAAGCGTTGGCCAATGCCGGGGCGATTGCCCGGCATCGCCCAATCGGCAAAGCCGGGTGGCGGCGCGGCGGGCGTCGGGCAGGCTTGCGACGCGGGATCGAGCATCAACAACAGCGGCAGCAACACAGGCATAGCGGCTCCGGCAAAAGCTATTCCCAGCCGTATACAGCAAACCGCCGCCACGCGCACCCTTTCTTGCGCCGGTGAAATCCCCATAAAGGAGGCCATGTCGCAGCGGGTCCGCGTCGTTATCCTCAATTCGGCGGTGGGGCCGTTCGATTATCGCGTGCCGCATGGCATGGCGGTCGAGCCGGGATCGATCGTCGTCGCGCCACTTGGCCCGCGCCAGCTGATCGGGGTGGTGTGGGAAGAAGAGCATATGCCCTCCCCCGGCGAGGTGGGCGACAATCGCCTGCGCAATCTGCTAGGCGTGCTCGACGCGCCGCCTTTGCCCCCGGCCCTGCGCCGCCTGATCGAATGGACCGCGCGCTATTATCTCGCCCCGCCTGCTGCGGTGGTGCGGATGGCGCTGGCGTCGATCTCGGCGCTGGAAGGCGCGCGAACGGTAACCGAATATCGCCCGACTGGCGAGGTGCCGACGCGGCTGACTCCGCAACGAGCGCAGGCGCTGGCGCGGTTGGGCGACCGGCAGGGGCTGGTGCGCGAGCTGGCGCTGGCGGCCGGCGTATCGGACGCGGTGATCCGCGGGCTGGTAAAGACCGGCGTGCTGGAAGCGATTGAAGTGGCGATCGACAGCCCCTTCCCCCGCCCCGATCCCGCGCACGCCCCGCCCCGGCTGTCCGCCGATCAGCGCGCCGCGGCCGAGGCGTTGGTGGAGGCGGTGACGGCGCACCAATTCCGCCCCGTGCTGCTCGACGGCGTCACCGGATCGGGCAAGACCGAGGTTTATTTCGAAGCCATCGCCGCCGCGATTCGCAACGGTCGCCAGTCCTTGGTGCTGCTTCCCGAAATTGCCCTGACCGAGCCGTTTCTGAAGCGCTTTGCCGATCGCTTTGGCTGCGCCCCTGTGGCCTGGCATTCGGACCTGCGCCAGTCGCAGCGCCGCCGCGCGTGGCGCGCAATCGCGAGCGGCGAGGCGCTGGTGACGGTGGGCGCGCGATCCGCCCTGTTCCTGCCCTATGCGCGGCTTGGCCTGATCGTGGTCGACGAGGCGCATGAGACAAGCTTCAAACAGGAAGACGGCGTCCATTATCATGCGCGCGACGTGGCGGTGATGCGCGGCAAGTTTGAGGAGGTGCCGGTGGTGCTCGCCTCGGCCACCCCGGCGATCGAAACGCGGCACCAAGTCGCGCTGGGGCGTTATGCCGAGCTCAAGCTGCCCGGCCGTTATGGCGCGGCAGAACTGCCCGCCATCGAGGCGATCGACCTGATCGCCGAACCGCCCGAACGCGGCCGCTGGATCGCCCCGAAGCTGGTCGCCGCGATCGATGAGGCGCTGGCGCGACGCGAGCAGGCGCTGCTGTTTCTCAACCGTCGTGGCTATGCGCCGCTGACGCTGTGCCGGTCATGCGGGCACCGCTTCCAATGCCCCAATTGCACGGCCTGGATGGTCGAGCATCGCCTGATCCACCGGCTTGCCTGCCATCATTGCGGCCATATCGAAAAAGTGCCGGAGAAATGCCCCGAATGCGACAATGAAGACTCGCTCGTTGCCTGCGGCCCCGGCGTCGAGCGCATCGCCGATGAAGTCGCGGCGCTATGGCCAGAGGCAAAGCGCGCGGTGGTAACGTCCGACACCATCTGGTCGCCCGCCAAGGCAGCGGAATTTGTCGGCCGGATGGAAGCGGGTGATATCGACATCGTCATCGGCACCCAGCTTGTCACCAAGGGCTATCACTTCCCCAACCTGACCCTTGTCGGAGTCATCGACGCCGATCTGGGGCTCGACGGTGGTGATTTGCGCGCGGCGGAGCGGACCTTTCAGCAGATCAGCCAGGTCGCCGGGCGCGCCGGGCGGGGCGCCAAGCCCGGGCGCGTGTTCATCCAGAGCCACCGGCCCGATGCACCGGTGATGGAGGCGCTGGTCAAAGGCGATGCCGACGCCTTTTACGCTGCCGAAACCGAGGCGCGGCGCTTTGCCGATGCGCCGCCCTTTGGCCGTTATGCCGCCATCATCATCTCGTCGGAAGACAAGGTCGCCGCGCAGGATTGGGCGCGCGCCATCAAACAGGCCGCGCCCGAGCTGGAGGGGATGATGGTCTATGGCCCCGCCCCCGCCCCGCTCGCCATGCTGCGCGGTCGCCACCGCTTTCGCCTGCTGGTCCATGCCCGGCGCAGCTTTGACGTGCAGGACGCGATTCGCGATTGGCTGGGCGGCATTGACTGGCCCGCCAAGGTGCGCGTCACGGTCGACGTCGATCCGTATAATTTCCTTTGACCGCAGCCCCGCCAATTGCGCAAACACGCGCCATGCGCGCGCTGTTGGCATTATTGGGAGTGATTCTGGCGAGCGTCGGCCTTGCCGCGCCGGCGCGCGCCGATGATATTTCCGCCGCCAGCCGGGGTGTGGTGCGGGTCGTCACCATCGCCACGGCGGAGGGCGAGGTGGTCGGCTTTGGCCATGGCAGCGGCTTTGCCGTCTCCCCCAACCGCATCGTCACCAACGCGCATGTCGTTGAACTGGCGGCGCGCTATCCCGCCAATGTCGTGATTGGCGTGGTGCCATCGGAAGGCGACAAAAGCTACCAGGGCAAGCTGATCGCTTATGATGCGCAGCGCGACCTGGCGTTGATCGAATTCAAGGGCACCAGCCTGCCGCCGCTGACGGTTTATGGCGGCCCGGTTACCGATGGCGAGCAAGTGATCGCGCTGGGCTATCCCGGCAATGTCGACCTTGCCACCGCGCAATCGGCGGCGGATTATATCAAGCCATCGTCGCCGGTACGCACCCAGGGCGGCTTTGCCGGCAATCGGACGCTGACGGGCGTTCGGGTGTTCCTCCACACCGCCAGCATCGCGCGCGGCAATTCGGGCGGGCCGTTGCTGGATCGGTGCGGCCGCGTGATCGGCGTGAATTCCGCGCTGACCAAGGCCGAGGAAGGCGATTCGACCTTTGGCTTTGCCATTGCCGATGCCGAGCTGCTCGCTTTCCTTGCCAAGGCCAAGCAACCGATCGCGCAAGTCGCGCTGCCCTGCACCAGCATTGAGGAGCGGCTGCGCCAGGATCGCGAAGCCGCCGCTGCTGCCGCCGACGCACAAGTCGCCGCCGCGCAGGTCGCCGACAGCAAGGCAACGCTGGCGCGCGAACAAGCGATGGATGCCGCCCGCGCCAAGCTGGAGCGCCATATCGAGAATGTGATCGCGATTGCCGCAGTGTTGCTCGTGCTGGGGGCGCTGGCGGTGGGCGGCGCCGGCATGCTTGAGATGCGCGGGCAGCAGCGCGAGGCAATCTGGGCCGTGTCGGCGGGCGGCGTGCTGTTCCTCGCCAGCGCGGTGACGTTTCTGACGCGGCCCGCCGGCACCGTCGCCGTCCCCGAGCCGACCCCGGTCAGCACTGCAACTATCGATCAGGGCTATGGCCATTATGTCTGCCACATCGTGCCTGAGCGCAGCCGCATCAACCTGACGACGCCGGCCGATGACACGCTGGATTATGGCCGCGACGGCTGCATCAACGACCGCACCCAATATGCCGAAAACGGCAAGAAATGGGAACGCATCCTGGTGCCCAATGACGAGCAGACGGTCCGCGTGCTGGAATTTGACAGCGCCGCCAAGACCTATACCGACAGCCGCTATTACCTATCGGCCCAACAAATGGCCGAGGCCCGCAAGCTGCGCGGCGGGGTCGAGCAAAAAGCATGTGCGGCAAACGAAGCCGACCGCCAGAAACTGCGCAGCCAGCAAAGCGCGATCCGCGATGCCCTGCCACCCCAGCCCGACGA
>CANJKQ010000137.1 GCA_947474905.1 Pseudomonadota bacterium
AGCGTATTTTGCAATCGATTGCAGTTTGCAGCACTGGATCGGCCCAAATGGCTGGACCGCGCTGGCACGGCCCCTTATCGACCTTGGCCACGGCGTCTCGGCCGCTAGCAGCAACGGCGCCTGCCATTGCCGCTGTTTCAGGCGCCGTGGCGGAGGCGGAAGGTGGAAGGCGACCGGGCGTGACGGACGGCATGAGCGACACGATGCTGCTGGGGGTGGAGCTGGGCGGCACCAAATGCATCGCCGTCGCCTCGCGCGGGCAGGAGATTGTGCGGGAAGCGCGCTGGCCGACAACCACGCCCGAGATCACGCTGACGCAGCTGTTTGACACCATCGCGCAGTGGCAGGCCGATCAGGCCTTTGCGGCGCTGGGGCTGGCGAGCTTTGGCCCCCTGCATCTTGGCACGGGCGATCCGCGCTACGGGTGCATTGGCAATACGCCCAAGCAGCTTTGGGCGGGCGTCGACCTGATGGCCCGGGCGCGGGCGCATTTTTCTGGTCCGATCGCGCTCGATACCGATGTCAACGCCGCAGCCTTGGCGGAGGGGCATTGGGGCGCGGCCAAGGGCCTGGCGCACCATGCCTATATCACCATCGGCACCGGGGTGGGCGTGGGGCTGATGCTGGGCGGTCGCGCGCATCATGGCACATCGCATGCGGAAATCGGCCATTTGCGCGTCCGTCGCGCGGGCGGCGACGGCTTTGCCGGTAATTGCCCCTTCCACGGCGATTGCCTTGAAGGATTGGTCAGCGGTCCGGCGCTCGAACGGCGCACGGGCTTGCCCGGGCAAGATATTCCGGATGATCACCCGGTTTGGCAGCAGGTTGCCGCAGAGATTGCGCAGCTGATCGTCGTGCTGATCCTGACGGTGGCGGTGGAGCGGATCGTGATCGGCGGCAGCGTTGCGGTCAACCGCCCCGCGCTGTTACCGGCCATCAGAGCGGCAGCGCTGGCGCAACTCGCCGGCTATCCCCGCCATTTTGCGGCTGAAATCGACACGATGGTGACCTTGCCTGCGCTGGGCGACCGGGCAGGCCCGCTGGGCGCCATCGCGGTTGCAATGTCGGCGCTGGAGGCAGAGGGGCGTTAGGGCAAAGAGCCCGTAGAGCGGGATGACATTGGGTTGAACCAAGGCCGTCTTTGCGACCCCGGCGCAGGCCGGGGGAAGCAATCCAGCCGGGCCGCGCAGTCCGTGGATTGCTTCGTCGCTCATGCTCCTCGCAATGACGATCCATGCTCAAGTCATCATGCTCTAAACCCCGTTAAACGCGGATCTTCGCGGCTTCGGGCAAATGGGCCCCTGGTGTCGCGTCGCCACCCTGACCGGTATCGACCCAGGCGCCATGGGCATGCGCCGTCGCCAGCGTCTGCCACTCGCCGGTGCCGGGCCAGCTACGCGCACGGACCACCTGATGGCCAAAAGCGCGATCGGGTTCCATCATCACCCAACCGAGCGGCCGCGCCGCCGTAGCTTGCGCGCCCGCCGTCTTCATCGCCGCGCGAATGCGATCGGCGGTCGCTTCGGGCAGATATTGCCAGACCACCGAGTGCATCAGCACGCGCGTTACCCCTGCCGCCTGCGGATCGGCCAGTTGCGCCTCCACCCAATCGGCGGCGTCGGCACGGGTCAGATCGACGCCATGGACGCGCATCATGCCGATGGCGCGGCGCACGCGGACCAGCCGCTCGGGCGTTTCGGGCCAGATATAGGCGGCCAGCCGCGCCTCGACGACGGGGTCGGTCGCGTCCATCGGGTTGATGTCGCACCCCCGCACCGACACAAACTCGATCGGCGCTACCTCGGGCGCGGGCCCCCGCCATTCGGGCCGGATGGTGACGGGCGAGTCGGGGCCGAAGACTTTCCCGCCAAGATCAAACCGATAGCGATTGATGAGCAGGTTGAGGCCCGCGCTCGAGCCAATCTCGATCAGGTCGATCTTGGGGCCACGCCGCCGGGCAATCTCCATCAGCCCGACAATCAGCGCGCCCGATCGGCCGGGCTCATTGGTCTGCGGGGGGCCATCGAGCCAGGGCATCAGCGACGCTTCGTGCCGGGCAAGCACCCCGTTCAGGATCGCGGCAATGTCCCCAATGTCGGTCACCTCGCCCGCATAGACGCGGGCAAGATCGGCATCGCGGTCGGCAAGAACCAACGCATGCAGCCCTCCGAAAAGCCGCAGCGGCAGGGCGTCGCGTGTCGGCTCGCCTGGCCAATCGAGGATGCGCGTGCCGATCGCGGTGTCGCGGGTCAGCCCGGCGGCCACGGCCGCGCACATGCGGCCGTAAATGGGCGCGGCATTGCTGTTACAATAATGCTCCTGGATCAAAAACGCGCCGCGGACATTCTCCTCGCTCATCCAACCCTCCCCTTCTTCAGCCCGTGTTGCGCCTGCCGCATTGGCCAAGTAAAGCGCGCTCCTCCATGGCCGATCCGATCATCATTGCCGTCCCCAAGGGGCGTATATTGAGCGAGGCGCTGCCTTTGCTGGCGCGGGTCGGCATCGTGCCCGAACCCGCTTTCGCCGATGAGGAGAGCCGCGCGCTGCGTTTTGCCACTGATCGGCCCGAAATTGAGCTGATCCGCGTTCGCGCGTTTGATGTGGCGACCTTTGTGGCCCATGGCGCGGCGCAATTGGGGATTGTCGGCTCGGACGTGCTGCTCGAATTCGACTATTCGGAGCTTTATGCGCCGGTTGATCTTGGCATCGGTCGCTGCCGCATTTCGGTTGCCGAGCCAGCGGACATGGCGGCGGGGGATGATCCGCGCGGGTGGAGCCATGTCCGCATCGCGACCAAATATCCGCACATTACCAAGACCTATTTCGCCGGCCGGGGCGTGCAGGCGGAATGCGTCAAGCTGAATGGCGCGATGGAGCTGGCGCCGACACTGGGCCTGGCGCCGCGCATCGTCGATCTTGTCTCCTCCGGCCGCACGCTTAAGGAAAACGGCCTTGTCGAAGTCGCCGTGATTGCCGAGGTAACCAGCCGCCTGATCGTCAACCGGGCCGCGTTCAAAACGCGCAGCACTGTCGTGCCCCTGGTCGATGCGTTTCGCGCGGCCGTGGGTGAGAAGGCGGCGTAGGGCTGGCATGATCCGTCTGTCCACCGACCAGCCCGATTTCGCCAGTGCGTTCACCGCACTCGTCAATGCGCGACGCGAAGCCGATGCCGATGTAACGCGCGACGTTGCGGCGATTGTCGAGCAGGTGCGTGCCGAGGGCGATGCGGCCCTGCGCGACCTCACGCGCCGTTTCGACGGTCATGACCTTGATGCCAGCGGCTGGCGGATCGATCTAGCCGATGGCGCCGCGGCCTATGCCGCGCTGCCGCCCGATCTGCGCGCGGCGCTTGATCTGGCCGCCACCCGCATCCGGGCCTATCACCAGCAGCAACGGCCGCAGGACAGCGACGCGGTCGACGCGGTCGGCGTCCGCCTCGGCGCGCGGTGGCGCGCGGTCGATGCCGCAGGCGTCTATGTCCCCGGCGGTCGCGCCGCCTATCCCAGTTCGGTGCTGATGAACGCGCTGCCCGCCAAGGTTGCCGGGGTCGAGCGGCTGGTGATGGTGACGCCGACGCCCAAGGGCGCGATCAATCCCCTGGTGCTCGCCGCTGCCCATATCGCCGGCGTGGATGAAATCTGGCGGATTGGCGGCGCCCAGGCGATTGCCGCTTTGGCCTATGGCACGGACCGGATCGCCCCGGTCGATGTGATTACCGGCCCCGGCAATGCCTGGGTCGCCGAGGCCAAGCGCCAGCTTTATGGCGTCGTCGGCATCGACATGGTCGCCGGGCCCAGCGAAATCGTCGTGGTGGCGGATGGGGCCAACAATCCCGACTGGATCGCTGCCGATCTGCTCAGCCAGTCTGAACACGACCCAACCAGCCAATCGATCCTGTTCAGCGATGACGCCGCCTTTGCGGATCGCGTGGCGACAGCGGTGGAGGCGCAGCTGGGCGACCTGGCGACGCAGGCGGTTGCGCGGGCGGCATGGGCGGCGAACGGCGCGATCGTCACTGTCCGCACACTCGAAGAGGCGATGCCGCTGGTCAACGCGCTCGCGCCCGAGCATCTCGAACTTGCCGTCGCTGACCCGCAGCCCTTGTTCGACCGCGTCCGTCATGCGGGCAGCGTGTTTCTCGGCCGACACACGCCAGAGGCGGTGGGGGATTATGTCGCTGGCCCCAACCACGTCCTGCCAACCGGGCGCCGCGCACGGTTTTCAAGCGGGCTGTCGGTGCTCGATTTCATGAAGCGGACGAGCTTCCTTGCCCTCGACGAAGCGAGCCTGGGGCAGATCGGCGCGGCGGCCGTCGCGCTTGCCCGGGCCGAAGGGCTGCCCGCGCACGCCAAGTCGGTGGCCTTGCGGCTGGGACTTAATGATTGACCCTGAAGGCGATTTTTATCGTGGCGCCGACGTTTTTCCCGCCCATCCGCCGCACTCACCCCGCAGCCGCCCGTTCAACGTCGCGAGGCTGAAGATCGGGCGGGCGAGCCGGTTTCCCATCCCCAGGCTGACGCCATCAAGCCGGGTGGGATTTCCCATCAATAGCCCCTATGGACTTGCGCCCATGACCCGCTCTGCCCCCCGCAATACCGCGCGCAGCAAGGCCCGCGCTGCCGCTCGTCTCGCCGCCGTCCAGGCGCTGTACCAGCACGATATGGAAGCAACGCCGGTTCCCCAGCTGCTGACCGAATTCCACCATCACCGGCTCGGCGCGACTATTGAGGATGCCGAATATGCCGAGGCCGATG
>CANJKQ010000138.1 GCA_947474905.1 Pseudomonadota bacterium
GCATGACGGCGCTGGTGACGGGCGCTTCGGGAGGGATCGGCTCGTCGATCGCGACAGCGCTGGCGGGGCAGGGCGCTCGGCTGGCTGTTTCGGGATCGAATGGCGAGAAGCTTGAGGCCTTTCGGGCGTCGCTGGGCGGCGATCATGTCGCGCTGGCGTGTAATCTGGGCGATGCGGCGGCGGTCGATGCGCTGGTGCCCTCGGCCGTCGAGGCATTGGGCGGCAAGCTCGATATCCTGGTCAACAATGCCGGTGTCACGCGCGACAATCTGGTCATGCGGATGAAGGATGAGGAGTGGGATCAGGTCATCCGCGTCAATCTGGAAGCGGCCTTTCGTCTCGCCCGTGCTGCTGCGCGGCCGATGATGAAGGCGCGGCATGGCCGCATCATCTCGATCACCTCGGTGGTGGGCGCGACGGGCAATCCCGGCCAGGCGAACTATGCGGCCTCCAAGGCGGGGCTGGTCGGCATGTCCAAGGCGCTGGCGCAGGAGCTGGCGAGCCGGGGCATCACCGTCAATTGCGTGGCGCCCGGCTTTATCCGTTCGGCCATGACCGATGGCTTGCCCGATGCGCAGAAGGAGGCACTCAATGCGCGCATCCCGGCAGGGCATATGGGCGAAGGCGCGGATATCGGCGCGGCGGTGGTGTATCTCGCCAGCCGTGAAGCCGCCTATGTCACGGGCCAGACGCTGCACGTCAATGGCGGTATGGCGATGATCTAGGCCGTAGACTCATTAAAACGTCCTGTCGGCTTCCGCCTGCAAAACGCCGCCATCCTCTCTTCGTCGCCCCGTGCTCGACACGGGGCAAGGCTAACCTTGTTCCCTAGCCGCGCCGTATCACCGCTCCCAAGTCGCGGCGACGGCAGAAGAAAAGCCAAGCCCCGTGTCAAGCACGGGGCGACGGTGACAGTGATTGTCCGACCCCACTCCCGGTCGATCGTGAAGTCCTGGTGCCGAAAAGCGACCGTTTATGAGTTCCCAACCTAGGCGGGAACGCGCGCTCGCACCGGGCATCAGGGCGGCGCGTGTCGTCGCCAACGCCAGCGCCGCCAGCACGACCGGTGCCAGCGGCAGGTGCAGTGTCGCCGCCAGGCTGCGCGCCAGCAATGGCAAGATAAAAGTCGCCGCCAGCACGGTTTTTTCCCAAGGCAGGAAGCCGCGCCGCTGCGTTTCGCCAAACAGCCAGGCAAGCGGAATCGCGGCGATGGTCAAATCATAATCAAGTAAAAACGGGCTCATCAGCAGCGTCGTCGCGCCGGTAACCGCGCCAATTGCGTCGCTGTGGGGTGAGCGCCGACAAACCAGCACCAACATTGCGGCAGCGGCGATCGCCATCAGCGCTTGCGCGGCATAAGCGATGCTGATCGATCCGCCCAACAGATGGATCGCGGCCGATAACGACATCATTTTGGGGTAGGATACCAACCCGTCTTCGATGATGGTGCGCGCCGTCGCGCTGCCGTGCAAAAAGGCCGTCCAGGTCGCGTTGCCGAGCACCAGCCAGCTGGCGAGGCACAGCGCACTCGCGGACGCGATCGCCCCCGCCGTCAGCTGCCAGCGCTGACCAGCAAGCGCCATTACCGGCAAGGCGAGCGCAAGCTGCGGCTTGATCACCATCGCTCCCAATAGCGCGCCCGCGACAACCGGTCGGCGATCGATCTGCGACAGTCCGCCGGCCAGCAATGCCGCTGTCAAAAACCCGTTCTGGCCATGCCCCAGATTGGCGGCAAGCGCGGGATAGGCAAGCAGCGCCAGACGGCCATGCGGCACGTCGCCGATCCACCGCCGCATCGCCCGCCAATAGGCGGCGCCCGTTGCCGCCAGCCATAGCGGCAGCGCAGCGAAATAGGGAAATATCGCAAGCGGCGCGACGATGAGCAGGAAAGCGGGCGGGTATAAAAAACAGGCAATGCCTGGGTCTTCGGCAACCGCGCCGCGCTCGACGGCATAGAGTTGGGCGAGATCATAGGCGCTCGCAGGGTGGCCGCTGATGGCGAGCTGTCCCGCCGACCAGAAGGCAAGGAAATCGGTGCCAAGCGGCTTGCCGGCAATATCGATTCCGCGATCCGCCGCAGCGACCCACAGGATCGCCGCAACCGCGCTGACGGCAAGGATGATCCGCGCATAGCCAATGGCGCGCTCGCTATCCAGCCAGTCGCCGTCGCGCAGGGTCTTTGCCATCGCCATGCCGCCGCTATTGCCCGATGCCCCGTCGCCATAAGGTTAATGCGGCCCGTCGTCGGTATTGCGCGGCGGCTCTTGCAAGGGCTTTCGCCCCCGTCTAGGGAATCGCTCGACTGAACAACCCAAGGACCGGGAAGGCATATCTATGAGCGAAACCGCCGAGCGCGTTAAGAAGATCGTCGTTGAGCATCTTGGCGTCGAGACCGACAAGGTGACCGAGGACGCGAGCTTCATCGACGATCTGGGCGCAGACAGCCTCGATATTGTCGAGCTGGTCATGGCGTTTGAAGAAGAATTCGGCGTCGAAATCCCTGATGATGCCGCTGAAAAGATCGGCACGGTCAAGGACGCGATCGATTATATCGACGAGCATAAGGGCTGAAGCTGGTCCGCCTTGGTCGGGCCGATCGCGGCCCGTCATCATGAATTGCGCGGCTTCCCGTCCCTTGGGTTTGAAGGGGCGGGGAGCCGTTTTCGATTGGTGCGGTGAATTTTGCGCGCACCGGGTTAATTGGAGAATGCGATGCGCCGCGTCGTTGTAACCGGTTTGGGCCTTGTCACGCCATTGGGTGCGGATGTCGAAACGGCCTGGTCCAACCTGATCGCTGCCAAATCGGGCGCGGGGACCATCACGCGCTTCGACGCGACTGATTTCCACACCAACTATGCCTGCGAAGTAAAGCCTGCCGATCACGCCTATGGCTTTGATCCCAATAAGCGCGTCGATCATAAGGTGCAGCGCCAGGTCGATCCGTTCATCGTCTATGGCATTGATGCCGCCGGGCAAGCGCTGGAAGACGCCGGGCTGACCGACATGCCCGAGGAAGACCGCTTCCGCGCCGGTTGCTCGATCGGGTCGGGCATTGGCGGCTTGCCGGGCATCGAAAGCGAGTCGCTGGTGCTGGAGCATAAGGGGCCGAAGCGCGTCAGCCCGCACTTCGTCCATGGCCGCCTGATCAACCTCATTACCGGGCAAGTGCAGATCAAATATGGCCTGATGGGCCCCAACCATGCCGTCGTCACTGCCTGCTCGACCGGCGCGCATTCGATTGGCGATGCCGCGCGGATGATCGCGATGGACGATGCCGATGTCATGCTGGCCGGTGGCGCCGAAGGGGCGATCTGCCCGATCGGCATTGCTGGCTTTGGTCAGGCGCGCGCGCTGTCGACCGGCTTTCGCGACGCGCCGTGGCGCGCCAGCCGTCCCTATGACAAGGACCGCGACGGCTTCGTCATGGGCGAAGGCGCGGGCGTTGTCGTGCTGGAGGAATATGAGCGCGCGAAAAAGCGCGGCGCCAAAATCTACGCCGAAGTCGTCGGCTATGGCCTGTCGGGCGATGCCTATCACGTCACCGCGCCGCACCCGGAAGGATCAGGCGCCTATCGCTCGATGGAAATGGCGGTTCGCAAATCCGGGCTCAGCCTGGGCGATATCGACTATATCAACGCGCACGGCACCTCGACGCCGCTGGGCGATGAGCTGGAGTTGAACGCGGTGCGCCGCCTGTTCGGCAACGCCATTGGCACGCTGTCGATGAGCTCGACCAAATCGGCGATCGGCCATTTGCTGGGCGGGGCGGGCGCGGTCGAAAGCATTTTCTGCATCCTGGCGCTGCGCGATCAGATTGTGCCGCCGACGCTCAATCTCGACGATCCGAGCGAGAATTGCATCGGCGTCGACCTGGTGCCGCATGTCGCCAAGGAACGATCGGTGAAAGCGGTGCTCAACAACAGCTTTGGCTTTGGCGGCACCAATGCCAGCCTGGTGATGAAGGCGATCTGAGGGGCGCAGCGCCAACGCTGGTCGTCTTGGCGCGGCGGCAGTCCATCTCGCAAGCTGCCCATTGGATTGCTTCGCTGGCGCTTGCTGCGACGGGTTAAGTAAAGCGCCGATCGTCACCCAGGCGTTTTGCGGTGCGAGGAGGGGGAAATGCGCAGGCTCGGCTGTTTCGGCTTTTTGCTCGTGCTCGGCGCGTTCGGTTTCCTGTTTCTGGTCGCCCAGGATTGGGGCGGGCGCGGCCCTGCCCAGCGCAACATCACCTTTGACGTCGGCGACGGTGCCAGCCTGTCGACCATTTCCAGTCAGCTGGAGGAACAGGGCGCGATCCGCTCAGCCGCGCGCTTCCGGCTTTATGCCAAGATATTCGGGGCGAGTACGCCGATCAAATCCGGCGAATATCGCATTCCCGCGCATCTGAGCGCCGCGGATATCCTGAAGCTGCTGCAGGGCGGCAAGACGCTGCAACGGTTGGTGACCATCCCCGAAGGCCTGCCGTCGGTCTTGGTGCGGGAGCGGCTGATGGCCGCAGACGAGCTGACCGGCACCGTAGAAACCCCGGTTGAGGGGACCGTGCTGCCCGACAGCTATGCCTATCAGCGCGGCGATACGCGGGCGAGCGTGCTGGCGCGGATGCAGCGCGCGATGGCAAAATATCTGCTGGTGGCGTGGGACAATCGCAAGCCCGGCATTGCGGTGAAGACGCCGCGCGAGGCGCTGATCCTCGCCTCGATCGTCGAGAAGGAAACCGGCAAGCC
>CANJKQ010000139.1 GCA_947474905.1 Pseudomonadota bacterium
GACGGCGGGCGAAAAGGCCATGGCCCCAGATAAGCGACAGGGTGGGACGACGGCAAGGCCACCCGGGCAGGCTATGCCCGGTGCGTGGCGACA
Source organism: Pseudomonadota bacterium (assembly GCA_947474905.1). The sequence goes on from CANJKQ010000139.1 coordinate 94, forward strand.
ATGAAGCGTTGGCCCGATGCGGTTTCCCCGGTTTCGACGGCGACGTCATAGGCGGCGGCGATCAAGGGCGGGGTCAGCACCGCATCGGCGGGGCCAGCGGCAATCACGCGCCCGTCGCGCAGCAGCACGGCATCATCCGCCACGCGATGGGCAAGGGTTAGGTCATGCAGCACCACAACCACGCCGCACCCCCGCGCCGCCGCCGCGCGCAGCAGATCAAGCGTCGCGAGCTGATGCCCGGGGTCGAGGCTGGCCAGCGGTTCGTCGACCAGCAGCCATTCGGGCTCCCCCGCCAGCACACGCGCGATTAGCACGCGGCCCCGCTCACCGCCCGATAGCTGATCGACGCCGCGCTTGGCGAGGTGGGTAATGTCGGTCTGGGCCATGGCGAGGTCGATCGCGGCGCGGTCAGCCGCACTGTCGCCCCAGCGGCCGCGATGCGGAAAACGGCCCAGCGCGACCAGGCTTTCGACGTCGATGTTCCAGTGCACATCGCTGACTTGCGGCAAGAAGCCGATCCGCCGGGCGCGTGCCCGCCGGTCGAGCGACAGGATGGGGGCCTCCCCCAGCAGCACCGCGCCGCCATCGGGCGTGGAAAGGCCGGCAAGGCAGCCAAGCACGCTGCTCTTGCCCGCGCCATTGGGGCCGAGCAGCGCGGTAACGCGGCCCGGCGCGCAGGCGATCGACACGGCGTCGAGCACCGTTCGCCCTCCCAGCCGCAGCGTCACGTCGCGGGCAGCCAGCATCGTCATGCCAGGCCACGCCGCATGCGCAGCAACAGCCACAGAAAGAACGGACCGCCCAGCATCGACATCGCGATGCCCAGCCGCAGCTCGCTGACCGTGGGGGCGAGCCGCACCAGGCTGTCCGCCACCGTCAGCAACAGCGCGCCGCCCAGCGCAGACGGCAACAGGACCGCCGATGGCTTGCCACCCGCCAGCGGCCGGACGAGATGCGGCACCATTAGGCCGACAAAACCGATCACGCCTGCCGCCGCCACTGAAGCCCCCACCGTCAGCGCGGTGCCGACAATAACCAGCCATTGCAGCCGCGCCGGATCGACCCCGAGCGATCGTGCCGCCGTCTCCCCCAGCGTCAGCGCGTCGAGCGCGCGCGCGGTGGTCGCCAACACCGCCATGCCGACCGCGATCAGCGGCAGCGCCAGGCGGACATCGTCCCAGCTTCGGTCGGTAAGTGCACCCATCAGCCAGGTAACGATTTCGGATTCGACAAAGGGCGTCGGCGCCAGGCTGATCGCGAGCGCGGTCATTGATCCGGCGATCGACGTCAGGATCATGCCTGCCAGCGTGAACAGGATCAGGCTGCCCGATCGGCCCGCCACCAGGGCGAGCAGCGCCATCGTTGCCGCTGCCCCGGCAAGGGCGAAACCGGGCAGCAGCCAGGCCTGGGCGGCATAGCCGAAATAAAAGGACAGCACCGCGCCCAGCGCGGCCCCCGCCGACACGCCAAACAGCCCCGGATCAGCCAGCGGATTGCGCAGATAGCCCTGCATCACCGCGCCGGCCATGCCCAGCGCCGCGCCGATGGCGAGGGCCAGCACGGTGCGCGGCAAGCGAAGTTCGGCGATGATGATCGCGCGCGGATCGGCGCTGCCCCATAACTCGATCGGCACCCATATCTTGCCCGCCACCACCGACAGCGCGGCGGCAAGTAGGCACCCGGCCAGCAACCAGGCCGACAGCCGCGTCATGCCCCAAGGCTCCGCCGCGCTGCCTTAAGCCGCGCCATCGCTTCAATAATGGCCGGGCCGCCACAGGTCAGCAATCGCATTGGATAGGGGGCGATGCGGATCCGCGTCGCCAATCGCGCGACGGCAGGGTGGCGCGACAAACGATCGCGCGCCATGTCGCCGCTTGCCGAAAACAGGATGCGCGGCGGCCGCGCAAGCAGATATTCGAGCGGCAGCACATCCCATTGCTTCAGGCCATAGCGCGCGCTTTGATTTTGAAACCCCGCCCGGGTGAGCAGCGCATCGGCAAGCGTGCCTTTCCCCGGCACGAGCCCTTCGCCCTGCCAGATCAGTGCGGGCACGGCCGGGCCCGGTAGTGGCGCCGCCGCTCCCTCAATCTGTCGGGCCAGCGCCTCGCCGCGCGCGGGCTGGCCGACATCGCGTGCCAGATCACGGACCTGCGCGACGCTTTCCTCAATCGATACCGGGACGGCGAAGGTGGCGACGCGGACATTCATCCGGCGCAGGGCGATCAGCGTCGATGGGTCGACATGCCCCCCGGCCAGCACCAGATCGGGCTGCAGCGCCACCACTTCCTCTGCCGTGCCCGATGTCACGCGGAATCGGCGCGCCCAGGCGAGCGGCACCGACGTGGCGCGCGGATCCTGCGAATATCGGCTGATCGCAACGATGCTGCCAGGGTCGGCGATGCGCATCAGCACGGCGTCGACACAGGGATTGATCGACACGATGCGCAACGGCCGTGGCGCCGGTGTCGCGCCGCCGCCAATCGCCGCGACCGACACCAACGCCACCGCCAGGGCAAGCGCCCGGATCAATAGCTGACCCTGACCCCGGCATAGGCCGCCCGGCCCGGCTGGGCATAGTTGCGGGTGGTCTGATACCGTTCGTCGAACAGATTTTCGATCCGTCCGTACAGCGCGATGTTGCGCGTCACCGGCAGGGTCGCACGCACATCGACCAGGGTATAGCCCGCCAGCCGCGCGCTGTTTGATGCATTGTCGTAACTCGGCCCGATATGGGTGACGGTAACGCCGGTCTCCAGCCCGAAACGCCAGCGATAATCGGCGATCAGGCTCACGCTTTGCGCCGGCCGCCGCGCGATCTTGAGATTATAGGCGGCGCCGGGCGTGCGGTTGCGCGCATCGACGAACGTATAGGTGGCGGTCAGGTTGAGAGCCCGATTAGGCTTTACCGTCAATGCAGTCTCCAGCCCCTCCGCGCTGGCCAGCAACACATTGTCATAGGTGCCAAAGGGCCGATTGGTGCAAATGCCGGTCTGGGTGGGGCACGAGATGAACGCGATCAGGTCGTGCGAATTGCGGTGGAACCAGGTCGCCTGAGCGGTAATCGCGCCGGCGAGCAGCGTCTGCGTCAGCCCCGCGTCCCAGCCCTTGGAGCGTTCCGGCCGGAGCAGGCCGTTCCCATATTCGCTTTGCAGCTGGTAAAGCGTCGGCGCCTTGAACCCTTCCGAATAGCTGGCGCGCAGCGTCGTCCTGCCGCCATTGGGGGACCAAACGCCGCTCGCCGACGTCGTCGTCACCCCGCCGAACAGGCTGTGGTCGTCATGCCGTGCCCCGCCGGTCAACGTCAGGCCGCGCACCGGGGTGACGATCAACTGGCCATAGACGCTGTCGGTCCGCGTGCGCGCCACCGTGGCCGGGCCGCCAAAGCTGATGATGGTATAGCGGCTGACTTCATGCTCCGCGCCAAAGGTCGCGCCGATTTTTCCCAGATCGACCACGCCTTGATAGTCGATCCGGGCATTGCGACCCGTGCTGCGAAAGCTTTCGCTCTGCGACGGATCGCGGTTGAGGTTGCGCCGCCTGGTGTCGGTCAGCGCATAGCTCAGGCGATTGCGCAGCTTGCCGCCAAACAGCGCCACATTCAGTCCGGCATAGCCCAGGGCCTGACGCTGCAACTGATAATCGCCAACATTGGCGAGCTGGTAATTGGGTGGCGGAAAGCCATCAAAATCGGTTCGGCTGTCGGCATAAAAGCCGCGCAGATCCACCGAAATTGCTTCGGTCAACGCCAGATTGGCGCTGCCATTGGCGGCATAATTGCGGAATCCGCCGGGCTTGGTGTCGGTTACCGCGATCGGGGTGCCGTCGGTACGATACCAGCCGCCGCCCGCGCTGATCGATAAAGGCCCGATCTTGTCGGAGGCATTTCCGAATGCCTGGCCGGTCGCGAATGAGCCACCTTCGGCGCGGGCGTTGATGGCGAGGTGGTCGGTCGGCTGGCGCGTGATCAGGTTGACGACGCCGCCAATTGCCTGGCTGCCCCATAGCACCGATTGCGCGCCGCGCAGCACCTCTACCCGCGCGATATTGCCGACGAGCAGTGGCCCGAAATCAAAGCCGCCGCCCGGCGCCGCAGGATCGTTGAGCTTGATGCCATCGATCAGGGCGACCGTCTGGTCGGTTTCGGCGCCACGAATGTTGACCGCCGTGACGGTGCCGACGCCGCCATTGCGCGTCACCGTGACGCCCGGCACCTCGCGCAACAGATCCGAAATGACGATCGACTGGCGACGGGCGATTTCGGCGGTGTCGATCACCGATATCGCCTGGCCGACACGGTCGCGCGGCTGGGCGGATCGGTTGGCGGTTACGACGATGCTGTCGTCGGCGGTCGACACTTGTTGCAAGGCGCCGGTCGATTGCGCCGGATCGGTCGCGCTATCTTCGGCATAAGCAGGCGTGGCCGCCAGCAGCGGCAAGATGATCAGTGATGTAAAGCGGTGCATATATCTCCCCCGCGTTGGCATGGCGGGCACGACCGGCAAAGGCCGCGCCCAACGACGTCGTCACGCGAGGAAGCTCCTCGATCGCCCGGCACACCCCGTCCGCGCGAAGGACAGACCGCGACAGGCAGGTCTCCTGGCTCCCGGGTCA
>CANJKQ010000140.1 GCA_947474905.1 Pseudomonadota bacterium
CCGCCAAACGAGCCTTCGGCATGGCCGCCAAACGCGTCGAGCCGCGGCTTGTTGGTGATGTAGCGCACGGCGCCTGCCTCGGCACCGCCGCCGAACAGCGTGCCCTGCGGGCCTTCCAGCACTTCGACGCGCTCGATATCGGCGACGTAAACGTCGGCGTTGCGCGCGGGGAACTGGAGCGACTGATCGTCAAGATACAGCGCGACGTTGGGGAAGTAGGCGATCGTCGCCGACGACTGGTTGCCCGCGAAACCGCTCGACAGGCCGCGGAAGAAGATCGCGCCCGCTGCCGGGCCGTTGCTTGCGTATGTCACGTTGGGCGTGAACTTCAGCAAGTCGTTGAACGATGTGACGTTGAGTTGGCCCAGCGTCTCGCCCGAAAAGGCCTGGATGGTCAACGGCACTTTCTGAATGCTTTCGTCGCGGCGCTGCGCCGTCACGATGATGTCGCCGACTTGCGGCGCATTGTCGGGCGCGGCAGGCGCATCGGCGGCGGCGTTGGCAGCGGCAGGCGCGGCATTGAGCGGCTTGTCTGCGGCATGAGCAGTGCCACCGAGCAGCGCTGCAGCGGCGCAGGACACAAGATACTTGGTCTTCATGCTGGTTCCCCTTTGAATGGCGCGGCCCGCGGCCCCCGGCCGCCAGGCTCACGCACATGCACCCCCGGCCGAGTCGTCCCCGTTCAGGCCCTTCCGCTTTGGTGGAAATCGGGGCGGCGCCGCCAAGTCTTTGGCTGGATGGCATCCATAGATTCTAACTATGGATGGATAGGCGGTTGCGTCATGCGGGCGTCACGATCCCCCGCTAAGGGACTGGAGAAATGACGGTGAATTTCCAGCATTTGCGGGCTTTTCACGCGATCGCCACGGATGGCGGGGTGTCGCGCGCGGCGCGGCGGATGAATGTCTCGCAACCGACATTATCGCAGCAGCTAAAGGCGCTCGAAGCCCGCCATGGCGTCGCGCTGTTTGAGAGTCGCAAGGCGCCGCTCAAGCTCACCAGCGCAGGCCGCGACCTGTTCGCGCTAACCCAGCGGCTGTTCGCCACGATCAACGATGTCGACCAGATGCTGGGCGAGCCCAATGGCGCTGCCGCCGGTATGCTGCGGCTCGGTTCGGACAATCCCTATTATGCTGCCAAGACGGTCGAGCTGTTGCGTCGTCGGCACGCGAATATCGACGTGCAGGTGCGCATGGGTAACGCGCGCGAAGTGATGCACTGGCTGGGCGATGCCCATATCGACGCGGCGCTGGCGAGCGATCCCCCCGCTGACGGCAATTTCAGCTATGAGCCGCTGATCAGCGATGCGCTGGCCTGCGCGCTGCCCGTAGGCCATCGGTTGGCCGCGCATGATGCCGTGCCCATCGCCGCGCTGGCCGAAGAGACGCTGCTGCTGCGCGAGCTGACCTCAAAAACCCGCGCTTTTGCCGAGCGAGCGCTGGCCGATGCCGGCGTCACGCCGCGCGCCACCATCGAGTTGCACAGCCGCGAGACGATCCGCGAGGGGATCGCGCTGGGTTTGGGCATCGGGCTGTTCTTCAGCAGCGAATGCCCGCCCGATTCACGGATATGCTATCGTGTGCTCGATACGGGCGAGCGACACTATCTGCTGCGCGGCTACCTGGTCTGCCAGACCGAGCGCCGCCGTGGCCCAATGATGTTCGCCCTGCGGTCGATCGCCAAGGAAATCCGCGAAGACGCCGATACGCCACGACCCGACCGGCACGAGCTGTTATCCATTTAAGGGTAAGGCGTAACGGGGGGCAATAGTGGCGTGCCGACAATGATCGTCCGGCCGCGCGGCCCCGGAACGGCGAGCGGGCCTCGCTCAGCGCGGGGGCGTTGCCATCTACATCGACCCAGACAGCCTTTGGGAAAGGAGATGTGGCAATAGTTTGCATAGTGGACGTCGGCTTTCAGGGGCGCGCTCGACTGGACTTAACGACCGCATCTGGGACGCAAAGCTGTCAACGTTTTGGTACCTCTTCGGCCAAAGGCTCCAGCTCCTGATCTGGTATCCCTTTCAAACACAAATTTTCAGTGCGGCGCGGCTACGATCGAAAAGGATGCCGGAGGCGTCGATAGAAGCATTTGGGCTCGTTCAAGCACACCGACCGTCCCTTCGACCTTAACCTTTCCCGACGCCAACAAACTGGGGATCGGCACACGGCCGAACATCATCGTAACAAAGGCAGCGCGGTCCAGTGTCACGGTCGCGTCGGCTGACACCATGTGAGCGTTGCTCGCCAATGCTCGATGGGTCAGCACCCCATTCTCGACCGTCATAATGGTGCGCTCCTGGCGATCCGCAAACACGAACAGGAGCTTGAGCTTTTCGTTCGCGGCCTTTTCGCCATCCAACCGGACCGCTAGGACATCGAACAGATCGGCTATGGAAAGCGCGCCAAGCAACGCCGCACCGCCTGGTCCGCGCCCATTGGTGGGGCCACGGGCCAACTCCGCCGCGCCGGTCAGGTAAATGTTCCGCCAAAGCGCGTTTTCGGACTGATATCCCAGCTGCTCATAGGTGCGCGCCAGCAGCGCCTTGGCCGCCGCGTTGTCGCCGTCAGCGAACACGAGGCGGTCCAACAATTCAGCTGCCCAGCTATAATCGCCGCTGTCAAACGCCGTTTGCGCCATGATATGCACTCGCTCGGCACCGCCCATCGCGGCAACATAGCGACGTCCCGCCTCGCTCCTTGCCATCGGCGCCAGATGTGCGGGGTCAGCGTCATACCAGCCCATGTAATATTGATAGACCGCCCGCGCGTTAAAGCTGAGCGAGCCGTAATAGGGCCGATCATACCATTCGCGTGCCAGGCTTGAAGGAAGCGTAAGCTTTGCTGCGATCTCGTCGCCGTTCATACCCTCGTTCATTAGGCGGACCGTCTGATCGTGGAGATAGGCGTAGTAATCGCGCTGCTTGCCGAGATAAGTCGCGATGTAGTCGCGACCGAAGCGAGGCCATCCGTGGCTGGTGATGAGGGTCTCAGCCCCCTCGAAGCGCTCGATCGATGCGGTCAGGCCATCGGCCCAGGCCTTGGCATTGCGAACAAGCGCGCCGCGAGGCGTGAGGATGTTGTGCTGGGTCGCATTCGCGTTTTCGGCCATGTCGACGACTTTCCAGTCGGGAAAGCCGATGTTGATTTCGACCGGCGCCTCGGTCGCGCGAGTCAGTTGAAATTCCATCGCCACGCCGTCGATGGTCAGTCGCTCGCCGCCCTGCGCAATCTCACGCGTCGGCGGAATGAGCGATGGCGTACCCGTCGCGAGCCCCGCGCCGATGCCCGCATCGACTGTGCCGGTAGGCCCAAGTGCGAGTGGGACGCCGAACTGAAAAGCGGCACGGCGCGCCATAGCGGGACCGGCGAGCACATTTTCGCTGACAGCTGCTTGGGTAAAGCCCGCCGGCGCGATGACCTGCACGCGTCCCGCTTTGACGTCCTCAAGATCGATCAACCCGCCCGCGCCGCCGAAATGGTCGACATGGGGATGGGTGTAGATGATGGCTCGGATCGGCAACCGGCCCAGCTTGGCGTCGACGAGTTCCCGTGCCGCGCGAGCCGTCTCGATCGATCCCAGAGTATCGATGACGATCCAGCCCGTGTCGCCGCGAACGAACGTGGTGTTGGCGAGATCGAACCCGCGCACCTGATAAATGCGGTCGGTGACCTTGAACAGGCCGTTCATCGCCATCAGGCGCGCGTGCCGCCACAGGCTGGGATTGACGGTATCCGGCACCGGCCCGTTGAGAAACGAAAATGCCGACAAATCCCAGACAGTGCGCCCGCTGGCGTCGCGGATCAACGCCTTGGTGCGGGTGCCGACAAACCCCTTTTTGGCAAATGCCTCGTCGCGCCCGTCTTCCGCGGGAAGGTCTTGGCCCGCGCGCTGTTGTACGGATTTAGTGAAGGGCGTTGCGTCTTGCGCCTGGGCATTGGGAGCGAGAAATAGGGCCAATGCGGGCGCGAGCATTGGAATCCATTTGCTTGTCCCTCTGATTGCGAAGTTGGTCATGCCGCTGGAACCCAGGACAGAAGATGCACTATCGCATCCGGGCGATCACTGATCGTGGTGATGTCGAGACGCGTCCCATTGATCTTGCCGACGCGCAAGAGGGTCGTGCCGATCCAGCCGGGATTGGTCGCGAAATCGACAAAGTGCGACACTTGGCTGCCGTCCCAGCGGTAACGGCCTGAATAGGCGACAAGGCCGTTGCGATGAGCCGGCGTGGAGACGCTCTCCTGCTGCCAGCTGGCGCTCATCAGAAAGCCTGCCATGTAGCCGTCCGCGCCGTAGATCAGTCGGCCGGTCGCATCTTCGCCAAAGGGAAAGTCGACGCGCGCGCCGTGCCAACTTTCCCATCTGACAAGGCTCCAGGTGCCGACCACATTCATGCCGTCACCTGCCTGCATCATGCCGCCTTCAGCAACAAGGCGCGAATCGCCGCTTCGTCGGTCAGGCCGGTTGCTCGCGCAATATCCTTGTTGCCCCGCATAACGACCAGTGTGCTCTGGTGCTCGACCTGCAGCATTTCGACTGCCTTCTTGTTGGCATCGAAGTCGACGACGAGGATGGTATAATCCTTGAACGCTGGATCTTTCATCAGCGACTCCAGGATCGGCATTTCGCGTTTGCAGACCGGGCACCAGTCGGCCTTTACGAAAAACACATAGGGCTTTCCCGATGCAGCTGCC
>CANJKQ010000141.1 GCA_947474905.1 Pseudomonadota bacterium
GATCAGCGCGCCTTCATTGACCATGGGATAAAGCGTGCGTTCGATGATTTCCTCATCGGTAATTTCGCGCTTCGCCATGTTCGATTTGCTGCGGAAATCCTCGACAATCTCGGCGACCCGGGGGCTGGGCGTCGGGTTGCGGTTTTCGTCATAATCATAGAACCCCGCGCCTTTCTTCTGTCCCCAGCGGCCTTCGGCGGCGAGCGCATCGCGAATGCTCTCGATGCGGTTGGGGTCGCGGTGCCAGCCGATATCGACACCGGCGAGGTCGCTCATCTGGAACGGCCCCATCGGCATGCCGAAATCGACATGCACCTTGTCGATCTGCTGCGGCGTCGCGCCTTCCATCAGCAGCTTGTTGGCCTCGACCTGACGCGGCATCAGCATGCGGTTGCCGATAAAGCCGTGGCAGACGCCCGCGACGACCGCGACTTTCTTGATCTTCTTCGAAAGTGCCATGACGGTCGCCAGCACATCGTCCGCGGTCTTGGCGCCGCGCACCACTTCCAAAAGCTTCATCACATTGGCGGGCGAGAAAAAGTGCATGCCCAGCACATCCTGCGGACGGCTGGTCGACGCGGCGATTTCGTCGACGTTGAGGTAGCTGGTGTTCGACGCGAGGATGGCGCCGTGCTTGACGATCTTGTCGAGCTTGCCGAACACCTCTTTCTTGACGTCCATATTCTCATAGACCGCCTCAATGACGAGGTCGCAGTCGGCGAGTTCGTCAAAGCTGAGCGTCGGGTGGAGCGCGCCCATCGCCATCGCGACCTGTTCGGGCTTGAGGCGCCCCTTGGCGGCCGAGGCTTCGTAATTCTTGCGGATGACGCCGACGCCGCGATCGAGCGCTTCCTGCTGCATCTCGACGATAGTGACTGGAATGCCCGCCGACAGGAAGTTCATCGCGATGCCACCGCCCATGGTGCCCGCGCCGATGATGCCGACTTTCTTGATCGGGCGGAGCGCGATGTCGTCGGCAATGCCGTCGATCTTGGCGGCCTTGCGCTCGGCGAAGAAGATGTGGCGTTGGGCGGCGGACTGGCTGCCCATCATCAGCTTCATGAATTCCTGCCGCTCGAACGCGATGCCGTCGGCGAAGGACGAACCATCGGCGGCCTTTTCGACGCAGGCGATGTTGGCGGCGGGCGCGTCAAAGCCACGGAAGCGCTTGGCATTGGCTTTCTTGAACGCTTCGACCGCTTCCGGATCGGGCGTCGCGGTCTTTTCGCTCGCGCGCGGCAGCGGGCGCTTGTCGGCGACCTCGCGGGCAAAGGCGATGGCGTCGGCTTCCAGATTACCTTCGGTCGCCAACCGATCGATCAGGCCATTGTCCATCGCGACCTTGGCGGGGATGGGGTCGCCGATCGCGGTCATCTGCAGCGCGAGCTTGACAGAGGCCACGCGCGGAATGCGCTGGGTGCCGCCTGCGCCGGGGAGCAGGCCGAGCTTGACCTCGGGCGTGCCGATAACGGCGGAGGGCACGGCGATGCGATAATGGCAGGCGAGCGTTACTTCGCATCCGCCGCCAAGCGCGGTGCCGTGGATCGCGGCGATAACGGGCTTGTCCGCCGCCTCGATCTTGTCGAGCAGCGTGGGCAGCGCCGGGCCCTGCATCGGCTTGCCGAATTCGGTGATATCGGCGCCGGCGAAAAAGGTCTTGCCGTCGCAGCGGATGACGATCGCCTTGATCGCGGGATCGGCGAGCCCCTCATCCACGCCCGCATCCAGCCCCTGCCGCACCGCCGCGCCGAGCGCGTTAACGGGCGGGCTGTCGGAAATGATGACGAGGACGTCTTCATGGCGTTCGGTGCGGATCGGGCTTGTCACGGTATCGCTCTCCAAGATCGTCACCCCAGCGCATGCTGGGGTCGTTTGCGGCAAGAGACCCCAGCTTTCGCTGGGGTGACGTCGGCTGATTAAGTCATCGCACTATAGATCAGCGTCTTCAGTTCGCGGCGGATGGGGTAGCTGCTGCTCGGGCGCAATTGAGTCATGAAGACCATGTGGATGCGCTCGACCGGATCGACGAAGAAAGCGGTCGAAAACATGCCGCCCCAGTAATATTCGCCGACCGACCCCGGGATCATCGACCGTGCGACATCGATATTGACGGCGAAGCCCAGGCCAAAGCCCGTCCCGGCATTCGCCGCCTCGCTGAACAGCGACTTGGACCAGCCCGCGAGGTCGCCATTGCCGGGCAGATGGTTCATCGTCATCAGGTCGATCGTCTTGCGGCTGACGATGCGGGCGCCATCCAGGCTGCCGCCGTTCATCAGCATCGAGCAGAAGCGGTGATAATCGAGGCTGGTCGAAACGAGGCCGCCGCCGCCCGAAAGCAGCTCAGGCTGGCGGCTCCAGATGCTTGCCGCGCCGCGATCCATCAACGCGGGCTTGCCGCCGGGCACGAAATCATAAGCATCGACCAGCCGATCGGTCTTGTCTTCGGGCACGCGGAAGAAGGTGTCGTGCATGCCGAGCGGCTGGAATATCCGCGTCTCAAAAAACCGGTCGAGCGTCATGCCCGATACGCGCTGGATCACCGCGCCCAGCACATCGGTCGACACGGAATAGTTCCACGCAGCGCCCGGCGAGAATTCGAGCGGCAGCTTGCCGAGCGCGGCAACAAAGCCATCAAGATCATGATTGCCATGCCAATTATCGAGCTTGCCCGCGCGATAGGCCGCATCGATGTTCGTGCGGTTCTGAAAGCCATAGGTCAGCCCCGAGGTATGGCGGAGCAGATCGACCATGCGCATCGGCTGATCGGTCGGCTTGGTGAGGAACGGCACGCCCGCGCCGCCGCCATTATAGATGCCAAGCCCCTTGAACTCGGGCAACACATGATGAACGGGCGTGTCGACCGCGACTTTGCCTTCCTCAACCAGCATCATGAACGCGATCGAGGTGACGGGCTTGGTCATGCTCATGATGCGGAACAGGCTGGTTTCGTCGACCGGCTTGTCGCTGTCAGCGCGCGCGGTGCCATGGCTGGCGAAGTGGACGATGTCGCCGTCACGCGCGATCAGAATCTGGGTGTGCGGCAACTTGCCCGAATCGACATAGCGCTCCTTCAAAAACTCATCGAGCCGCGCAAGGCGCAGCGCGTCAAAGCCATGCGATTCCGGCCGTGCCATCGTCATCCGCCTCTCCATACCCGCGCTTCGAAAGTCGTTCCACCCTATTGCCTTGAGCGGCGCGCGAATCAACACTAACCTTGGCGCAATTGGCGTATAAGCCAAACCCGAAATTCAAGAGCTGGAGAGAATGCCCTTGTCCAAGCCGGTTTTGCCCGACGCTGTCTTGAGCGAGCCGCTGGTCGCGCTCGACCCTGCCTGGCCGCGGATGACGATCGCCGAGGCCGATGCGCTGTTGACCGCGCCGGGCCAGCGGCTCGAAATGGAAACCGTCACCATCCGTGGCGTGCCGACCCGGGTGTGGAAAAACGCGCCGCCCAGCCTTGCCGCGTTGATCAGCTTTGCACGCGGCCATGGCGACCGGGTTTTCACCGTCTATGAAGACGAGCGTGTAACCTACGAAGCGAATTTCCGCGCGGTTGCGGCGCTGGCACACCAGCTGGTCGAGCTGGGGGTGGGGAAGGGAGACCGCGTTGCGCTTGCCATGCGCAACTTGCCCGAATGGCCGGTGATCTGGTTTGCGGCAGTGTCAATCGGCGCCATCATCGTGCCGCTGAATGCGTGGTGGACCGGGGCGGAGCTGGAATATGGCATCAACGATTCGGGTGCCAAATTGCTGTTCGTCGATGCTGAGCGACACGAACGGCTAAAGGCGCATTATCACGCGCTTCCCGCGCTGGAACGGGTCTTTGTCAGCCGGGCGCAAGAGCCGTTGGCGGGGAATGCCGCGCCGCTCGAAAGCCTGATCGGTCAGACCCGCGACTATGCGACGCTGCCCGACCAGGCGCTGCCGCCGGTCGAGCTGGCGCCCGAAGACGATGCCACGATTTTCTATACCAGCGGCACCACCGGCAATCCCAAAGGCGCGCTGGGGACGCACCGCAATCTGGTCACCAATATTTTCTCAAGCGCCAATACCGGCGCCCGGCGCTTTCTGCGTCGGGGAGAAGCCCCGCCCGAGACAACGCCGCGTACGATGCTGACGGTCATCCCGCTGTTTCACGTCACCGCCTGTTCGGCGGGCATGATGGGCGCAGTGGCGAGCGGCAGCACCATCATCTTCATGCGCAAATGGGATGCGGTGCAGGCGATGGAGATCATCCAGCGCGAAAAGGTGCATGTCACGGGCGGCGTGCCAACCATCGCCTGGCAACTGATCGAGCACCCGGAGCGGCACAAATACGACCTCTCCAGCCTGGAAGCGATTGCCTATGGCGGCGCGCCTTCCGCGCCCGAGCTCGTCAAGCGCATTCACGAGGAATTTGGCGCGTTGCCTGGCAATGGCTGGGGGATGACCGAGACGATGGCGACCGTGACAGGGCTCTCGGCCGAGGATTATCTCAACCGCCCGACCAGCGCGGGGCCGCCAGTTGCCGTTGCCGACCTCAAGATCATGGATGAAGCAGGTGAACGCGAACTGCCGGTCGGCGAAGTCGGCGAGCTCTGGGCGCGCGGGCCGATGGTCGTGAAGGGCTATTGGAACAAGCCCGAGGCAACCGCCGCGACCTTTATCGATGGCTGGGTGCGCACCGGCGACCTTGCCC
>CANJKQ010000142.1 GCA_947474905.1 Pseudomonadota bacterium
GCAGTCGGGGCTGGATTGCTTCGCTGGCGCTCGCAATGACGGCGGTGAAGGCGAAATGGCCATCATCAACATGGCCATCATCAAAGCGCGGCGATGGCGTCGGCGAGCGGGCGAATGTCGCTCTCGGTCTGATTCCACGACACGACCAGCCGCGCTTCGCCCGGCCCCCAGTCATAGAAATCAAAGCCCCGCGCCCGCAGCGCCGCGGCTTCCGCCGCCGTCACGCGCAGGAACACTTCATTCGCCTCGACCGGGTGGATCAGCCGCTCGCCTGCCGCCGCCGCCAGCATCGCGGCACCGGCATTGGCGGCGCGGGCATTGCGCAGCCAGACATCGCCGTCGAGCATCGCCAGCACCTGCGCGGCGAGGTAACGGCCCTTGGAGAGCAGATGCCCGGCGCGCTTGCGGCGATAATAGGTTGCCGCCGCCAGCTCGGGCCTGAACAGGACGAGCAGCTCCGCGCTGATCCCGCCATTCTTGATGAAGCCGAAGCTCAACGCATCGACGCCACCGCGCCAGGTGATGTCCGCAGGCGAACAGCCAAGATGCGCGACCGCATTGGCAAAGCGCGCGCCATCCATGTGCAGCCCCAGCCCGCGCGACCGACACAAATCGCCAATCGCGGCCACTTCGGCAGGCGTATAGACGCGGCCATATTCGGTCGCGTTGGTGATCGAGACGGCATGCGGCTGGACCTGGTGAACATCGGTCCGCGTCGCCGCCACCACGGCGTTGATCGTCTCCGGCGTCAGCTTGGCGCCATCGCCTTCCGCCAGCAACAGCTTGGCGCCAGCGGTGTAGAATTCCGGCGCGCCCGCCTCGTCATTCTGGATATGCGCGTCGCGATGGCAGATGACCGCACCATGAGGCGGGCACAACGCCGCCAGCGCCAGGCAATTGGCAGCGGTGCCGCTCGACACCCACAAGGCCTTGACCTCGGTTTCAAACAGCGCCGACAGCCGAGCATCGAGCGATTGGCTCCAGCGATCGCCATCATAAGCGGTGTCGAGCGTGTTGACGTCGGTAAGGGCCGCCAGCACTTCGGGACAGGCCGGCGCGGCATTATCGGAAAAGAAGCGCATGACGAAGCCCTTGGGGGGATGCGCACGCGGCGTCAAGCGGGCCGCAAGCCCCTAGCGCCCCCTGCCCGGCTTACCTATTTGGGGCATGTGCTCGATTCCGCCGGATAAGGGACCATCGCGATGAAATATCTCCACACCATGATCCGCGTCAGCGACCCTGAAGCGACCGTCAAATTCCTCAATCTGGTGGGCCTGGAAGAAATCCGTCGCTTCGATAGCGAGCAGGGGCGCTTCACCCTTATTTTCATGGCAGCGCCGGGCGATGAGCAGGCGCAGGTCGAACTCACCTATAACTGGCCGCCCGAAAATGGCGAGGCGGAAGTCTATGGCGAGGGCCGCAATTTCGGCCACCTCGCCTATCGCGTCGACAATATTTATGAGACGTGTCAGCGGCTGATGGACGCGGGCTACACCATCAATCGCCCGCCGCGCGACGGGCACATGGCGTTCGTGCGCACCCCCGACAATATCTCGATCGAGCTGTTGCAGGATGGCCGCCTCGACCCGGCCGAACCCTGGGCATCAATGCCCAATACCGGCCATTGGTGAGTTGCTCGGCACCGCAGCGCTGGAGGGTTGATCATGTCCATGCTTGAAATCGTCCGTCTGCCCGTGCTCAGCGACAATTATGTCTGGCTGGTGCATGATCCCGCTTCGGGTGACACCGCCGTCATCGATCCCGCAGTCGCCGCCCCGATATTGGAGGCGGCGGATCAGCGCGGCTGGCGGATCAGCGCGATCTGGAATACCCATTGGCATCCTGATCACACCGGCGGCAATGCCGAAATCAAGGCGGCGACCGGCGCCACCGTGTTCGCCCCTGCCGCCGAAGCCGCGCGGATCCCGACGATTGACGTCGCGTTGAAGGAAGGCGACCGAGTCACGCTGGGCGGGCATGTGGCCGAGGTCTGGGAGACGCCAGCGCATACCGCAGGCCATATCAGCTATTATTTGCCCGCTAACGGCGTCATCTTTGTCGGCGATACGCTGTTCGCGATGGGCTGTGGCCGGTTGTTCGAAGGCACCGCCGAGCAGATGTTCGCCAATATGCAGCGTTACGCCGACTTGCCCGACGCCACCGCCGTTTATTGCGCGCACGAATATACCCAAAGCAATGGCCGCTATGCGCTGACCGCCGAGCCCGGCAATGCGGCGCTCAAGGACCGGATGGCGATGGTGGACCGCGCCCGCGCCGCAGGCGAGGCGACGGTGCCCACCACCATCGCGCTTGAACGCGCGACCAATCCGTTTCTGCGCGCCGCCAGTGCTGCCGAGCTCGCGGAACGCCGCGCCGCCAAGGATGTTTTTCGCGGCTAAAGCTGCTATAACGATGATGCAGGGGTGCCGACAGGAGATGTCGTGATGCGTACCATTATGTTTTTGCCGCTTGCCTTGACGCTGGCAACCGCGGGCGCTGCCACTGCCGACAAGCATGGGGATTACGACGCGAAGCTCGCCGCCGAGCATCAGGCCAAGATCGACAAGGCGTTGCAGGGCCTGCACGAAGTGGGTCAACAAAGCTGCATCAACCTGCACGATGCCACCGATACGGTGCGCGCGGGCGATACCATCATTTACAAGGCGGGCGGGCATACCGCCTATGTCAACCATACCAGCGGCGGCTGTTTCGGGCTGGACAATGGCGACGCCATCATCACCCACACCTATAGTGACCGGCTGTGCCGGGGCGACATCGCCCATACCGTCGACCTGCAGGTCCATATTCAGAGCGGCAGTTGCTCGCTGGGCGACTTCACCGTTTACCGGTCGAAATAAGATGCGCGCCGTCTTGCTGGCAGGCGCCGCCCTTGCCCTGGCGGGTGCCGCGTCGGGCGATAGCCGCAGCCCGCTTGACCGGGCGCTTGCCGGGCGCGTGGCCGGGGCGCCGGTGCGCTGCATCGACAACCCGACCAATCAGGGCCCCGAGGTGATCGATTCGCGCACCATCATCTATCGCGATGTCAGCCGGCTATGGGTCAATCACTTGCCCGAGGCCTGCCCCTCGCTCAGCGACAACGCCATCCTGATCGTCAACGTCTATGGCGGCCAGCTTTGCGAGAATGACCGGTTTCGCACGGTGGAGCGCGAAAGCCCCATCCCGTCGGGCTATTGCCGGTTGGGCGATTTCACCCCCTATCAGCGGGTGGCCAAAGCAAAGCCTCACTGATTTTCTCCGCGATGGCGCGCGGCGACGATTGCCGTCTTACAGCACGAACCGGCTCAAATCGGTGTTGCGCGCGATGCTCGCCAGCTGCTTGTCGACATAGGCCGCGTCGATGGTGAGGGTGCTGCCCTGCCGATCTTCGGCATCGAAGCTCACTTCCTCAAGCAGCTTTTCCATCACGGTCTGCAGTCGCCGTGCGCCGATATTCTCAACCTCGGCATTCACTTCCGCCGCGATGCGCGCAACCGCCCGGATGCCGTCATCGGTAAAGTCGATCGTCACGCCTTCGGTCGCGAGCAACGCCTTATACTGCGCGATCAGCGAGGCGCGCGTGTCGGAAAGGATCGCGACGAAATCGGCCTCGGTCAGCGCCTTTAACTCGACGCGGATCGGCAAACGCCCCTGCAGCTCGGGCAGCAGATCGCTCGGCTTGGCGACGTGGAAGGCGCCCGACGCAATGAACAGGATATGGTCGGTCTTCATCGGCCCATATTTGGTCGCGACTGTCGTGCCCTCGATCAGCGGCAGCAGATCGCGTTGCACGCCTTCGCGGCTGACCGAGCCGCCGCGCACATCGCTGACCGCGATCTTGTCGATCTCGTCCAGGAACACGATGCCATTGGCTTCTGCATCGGCAAGCGCGAGGCGGCTGACTTCATCCTGGTCGAGCCGCTTGTCGGCTTCCTCCTCGACCAGCTTTTCCCATGCCTTGGGCACGATGAGCTTGCGGCGCTTCAAATTTTGTCCGCCGCCAAACGCCTTGCCCATCATGTCGCCCAGATTGATCATGCCGATCTGCGCGCCGCCGGGCAGCTCAAAGGGCATTTGCGGCGCCTGTTCGACCTCGATCTCGACTTCCTTGTCGTCGAGATGGCCGTCCTTGAAGCGCTGGCGAAACGCCTCGCGAGTCGCGGTGGATGCATCCTTGCCGGTCAGCGCGTCGAGCAGGCGGTTCATCGCCGCCTCCTCCGCCTTGTCCTTCACCGCGACGCGGCGGCGTTCCTTTTCCAGGCGGATGGCTTCCTCAACCAGGTCGCGCGCGATCTGCTCGACATCGCGGCCGACATAGCCGACTTCGGTGAACTTGGTCGCCTCAACCTTGACGAAGGGCGCATCGGCAAGCTTCGCCAGGCGGCGGCTGATCTCGGTCTTGCCGCAGCCGGTGGGGCCAATCATCAGAATGTTCTTGGGCGTCACTTCGTCACGCAGATCAGCGCCGAGCCGCTGGCGCCGCCAACGGTTGCGCAGCGCAACCGCGACCGCCCGCTTGGCGTCGGCCTGGCCGATAATGTGATCGTCCAGCGCGCGGACAATGGCTTTGGGGGTGAGTGAGTCGTTCATGTCTTCTTCTTGATCGTCATCCCAGCGAAAGCTGGGATCGTGTGCAATATGTGCGACCCTGGTTAGGGAGCGACCC
>CANJKQ010000143.1 GCA_947474905.1 Pseudomonadota bacterium
GGACAGCGCGCCATGGCCGCCATCGTCGAATTTGGGGCTGAGCGCGCGCAGGCCCTTCAGCGCCGGCCAATAGCCCTTGGCGACGACCACCACCGCCTCGTCGAGCTTGACGACTTTCTCGACGCCGTTGACTGCCATTGCCGGGGCAGGATCAACCGAGATGAGCTTGCCGCCGCGCACCGGCGCCATCATCAGCGTGGCGACGCGCATGTCGGGCAGGGTGAAGTCGATGCCATATTTGGCCGAGCCGTCGACCTTGCCGGGCACGTCAAACCGCGCAACGGGCTTGCCCATCACCCGGAAATCCTTGGCTTGCTTGAGCGCCGGTGTCAGCGTCAGCGATCGGCTGGCGGCGGCTTCGGCAATCTCGCCATAGCGCAGCGACTTGCCCGATTTGGCATGGACCACGCGGGCATTTTCGGTGGTCAGCTCGCTAGCGGGCACGCCCAGCTTGTCGGCGGCTGTGGCAACCAGCGCCATCCGCACCGCCGCCCCGGCGACGCGGATGCCGTGCTGGCCAGTAAAGCGCACCGCGGTCGAGCCACCGGTGATTTGCAGCGGCATGCTGCGCGCGATCATCGAGAAGCCCGACTTGACCAGCCCGGTCAGGAACGCCGGAATCTGGGTTTCGCCCAGGATGAACGCCTCGCCCAGCGGGGTATTGGCGAAGGCGACATCGGCAGGCGCCTGCTCCACCTTCATTTTCGCCCAATCGGCATCGAGTTCTTCGGCCAGCATCTGCGCCAGCGCGGTGTGCGAGCCCTGGCCGAAATCGATATGCGGGGTGATGAGCGTGACGGTATCGTCCGCGCCGATCTTGAGCCAGGTGGCAAAGCCCGTCTCGCCCTTGCCCGCGGTCAATTCTGCGGCGCGGCGGACATTATGCCCGTCCAGCCATTCGACGCCGAACACCGCGCCGCCGACAATCGCTGCGCCACCGATCAGGAAGGCTCTGCGCTTGATGCCCATGGTTCGTCCTCCCCCCTCAGGCGCCGGCGACCGCGTGGATCGCGGCGCGGATGCGGACATAAGTGCCGCAGCGGCAGATATTGGTCATCGCCGCGTCGATATCGGCGTCGCTCGGCTTGGGATTGCTGGCGAGCAAGGCAGAGGCCGCCATCAGCTGGCCCGACTGGCAATAGCCGCATTGCGGCACTTCATGCTCGATCCATGCCTGTTGCAGCTTGGAGAGCTGGCCCGGTGCGCCGCCCAGGCTGTTGGCAAGGCCCTCGATCGTCGTGATCTTCTTGCCCGCCACATCAGCGATCTGCACCTGGCATGACCGCGTCACCCGGCCATCGATATGGACGCTGCACGCCCCGCACGCGCCGATGCCGCAGCCAAATTTGGTGCCGGTCAAGCCCGCTTGCTCGCGAATGGCCCAGAGCAGCGGCGTGTCGGGATCGCCGTCAAGCGTGACCGCCTTGCCGTTGATGCTTGTGGTGATCGCCATGGCGTCCCTATCCCCGCTTATTGCCGCCACTGACGGGTGGCCTGTCGTTGCGCAGGATAGGGCGAAGCGGCGCGCCCGGTCCAGTGGCTTTTGGGGCGTAGTTGCGGGTCGTCTCTAATAGGCCCCTACCCTTCAGAAAGAGGAGGATTACGGCTGCGACGTCGCGGTGGCAGGTGTTGGGGTCGGCGACGGCACTGGCATCGGCAGGGTCACCCGTCGCGCCGAGACGATTTTGACCGGATGCTCGATCATCTGCCCCTTCAGAAACCCCTCCCCCAATGTCGGTGACAAGGGCTGGTCCCAGATCTTGCGCACCACATCCATGCCGGCGACGACATGGCCGAACACGGCATAGCCCGCATTGTCCCCACTGGCCTTGGGATCGGCGTCGAGCCCAGTCAGGTCGGACAACAGGATCGAGAAGTCGCCCGTGGCGCTGCCCGGCGCATTGCGCGCCATGGAGATGGCGCCTGACTTGTGACTGAGGCCCGTCTGCGTGGTCGGTTCATGCGCGATCGGTTTCAGGATGCGCTGCGGGTTGTTCTGGGTGCCGCCCTGGATCAGGCCATTGGGCTGGTCGCCCCAGTTGAGGTGCATCGCGCGGTAAAATACCGTGCCGTCAAATCGCTTTTGATCGACATATTTGACGAAATTTTCGACCGTGATTGGCGCGTGAACATGGTCCAGCTCAAGCGTGATCGGCCCGAGCTCGGTGGTCAGCACCACGCGCACGGTATCGCCGATTGGCGCGGGCGGCGGCGCGACGGGCTTTCTGGCGGGTGGCGCGGCAGCGGTGAGCACCGCGGCGGCGAGCGCGACAAGCAGCCGCTTCATTCAGGCTGACCCCAGAACCACATGCGCTGCAATTCGCGCTGCTTATCGATAAACTGGTGCTTCAGCGCGCCTGCGATGTGGAGAGCGACCAGCGCGTAGACGAGCTTTGCCCCCAATTCGTGCAGACTGCCGAACAGTTCGTGATAGTGTTTCATCCGCACCGGATCGAGATGCTCGTAATAGCTGGCGCGTGGCACCTCAAACAAACCGAACCACAAAAGCGGGTGCGTCGCGGCGGCATCCCATGCCGAATCGTGCAGCCAGCCCGAAATCGGCATGAAGAAGATGATGAAATAAAGCGCCCAGTGCGTGGCGTGCGAGGCGCGGATTTCCCATTTCTGATACGTTGTCGGCAGCGCGGGCGGCCGGTGGGTGAAGCGCCACAGCAGCCGCAGCACGGCCAGCCCGAAAACGGTGATCCCAAAGGATTTATGCGCATCGATCAACGGCCTGACCTGCGCCTCGGGCACGTTGGGCCAGGTCCAGGCGAGCGCGATGTTGACGATGATGGCGATCGCGATCAGCCAGTGCAGCCAGATCGCCAGTTGGCTGTATCGCCGTGCCTCCATTGCGTCGCTCCTTATCGATTGGCCCAAGGACCGTCTGGCAGCAGCGCCCGACACACCCTACCTACCCGCAAGCTCCTGTTCAGCTCAATTCAGAAATAGGCGTTCGCGATGCTGATGATGACCCAGACGCTCGCCGCGCAATCGCCGCGGCTGACGCCCCGGCGCGTGCCGTGGGTGGCGAACGCCATCAACCTTGCCGCGCTGGCGCTGTTCGTCGCGCTGCTCGCGCAGGTGTTTTTCAGAAATGGCCTGGCCGGCTGGTCGGTCGGCATCGCCTATATTCTTTACGATAGCTTCCTGCTGGCGTTCACCGCCAGCCGCACCTGGCGGCTGATGCGGCCGCTGTCGCAGGCGCCCGTCGCCCCGCGTGCCGATCGGCCCAGCCTGGGCGTCATCGTCGCAGCGCATAACGAAGCAGGCGTGCTGGGCGTGACCATCGACACGCTTGCCGGCCAAAGCGACCCGCCCGACCTGATCGTCATCGCCGATGACGGGTCGAGCGATGCGACCCCCGAGGCGTTAGCCCGGCTTTATGGCCTGGCCCCGCCACCGCTGGGGGGAATGAGCGGGCCGGCGCCCGCCGTGCCCTCGCTCCGCTGGCTGCGGCTGCCGCATGGCGGCAAGGCCCGCGCGCTCAACGATGCCATTTTGCGGATCGATACCGATGTGGTGTTGACCGTCGACGCCGACACGCTGCTCGACCCGGGCGCGCTTGCCGCCATGCGGGCGGCTTTCACTGCCGAACCCGCGCTGGTTGCGGCAACCGGCGTGCTGACCCCGATTTGCGGGCCATCGCGGATGGAGCGGACCTTTCAATGGTTCCAGCGCTATGAATATGTTCGCAATTTTCTGTCGCGCTATGCGTGGATGGAAGAGCGCGGGCTGCTGCTGATATCCGGTGCTTTCGCCGCGTTTCGCCGCGAGGCGGTGGTGCGGGTCGGCGGTTTTGATGCCGATTGCCTGGTTGAGGATTATGAGCTGATCCATCGCCTTTATCGCCACGCCGCCGACCAGGGGCTTGACTGGCGCGTGCGCGTCATCGGCGCGGCGACGGCGCGGACCGATGCCCCCGCGAGCCCGATGGCGTTCCTGCGCCAGCGGCGGCGCTGGTTTGGCGGGTTCATCCAGACGCATTGGTGGAACCGCGACATGATCGGCAATCCGCATTTCGGCCAGCTGGGCACGCGGATGATGCCGGTGAAATCGCTCGACACGCTGCAGCCCATTTATGGCCTGGCGGCCTTTGCCATTCTGGTCTGGCTGCTGGCGACCGGAACCTTCTACATCGCTTTCCCGATTTTGCTGGTGATGCTCGCCAAGGTCGTGCTCGATCTGGGCTATCATTTGTGGAGCCTGCGCCTTTACGCGCGCTGGACGGGGCAGGAAGAGGGGCTGGGCTGGCGCTGGGCATTGGTCGCCTCGCTGCTGGAGCCGTTCACGTTCCAGCTACTGCGCCACGCCGGCGCCACCTGGGGCTGGTGGACGTTCCTGACCGGCCAAGGAAGCTGGGGCAAACAACGCAGGACGGCGATTGCCGCTGTCCCCGCAGAGTAAGCCCCCGCGATCCGCCAGCCCCGCCGCGTGCATCCGTCATCCCAGCCCCCATCGTCATCCAAGCCCCCAATCCGTCATCCCAGCCCCCAACCCGTCATCCCAGCGAAAGCTGGGATCGCTGGCGGGATTACTCCCCCAAGCGACCCCAGCTTTCGCTGGGGTGACGACCGGGCAAGCGCGCCGGGGTGACGACGGCGTATGTGCTGAGATAACGAGCAGACCGGTATCGCCGTGATCACGGCGACC
>CANJKQ010000144.1 GCA_947474905.1 Pseudomonadota bacterium
ACGGTTGCCGATCGATCCGCTCACTTCCCAATCGGGATTCTTCGCCGCCTGGGCGAGGCGAACATCGGCCGCCGCCTGGCCGATCAGCGCATCCTTGACCTGCAGCGCGGGGAGCGTTGCTAGCCCGGCGTGCAGTCTGGCGGCATCAAGCGAGGGATCGGGGGGCGGCCCCGCGACCTGCGGTTCAGGATCACCTGTCCAGCGGGTCAATTTCGCGCGCGCGGTGGCAATCTCGGCGACCCGGTCGCTGCGGCGATCGGCAAGTTCGGCCTTCAGTCGCTGCGGCTCGATCGCCTCGCCGGGACGCGCGCTGCCGCTTGCCAGTCGGGCCGGCGCGGTCGTCGCCAGATCGTTCAGGCGCCGGTCGAGCCGATCGAGGATCGCCAGGCGCTGTTCGGCAAAATACAGGTCGATCCATGCCATCCCGGCGTTGATGCGCACCCGGCGACGTTCGGCGGCCGCCTCGGCATCGGCGATGCCGATATCGGCGGTCGCGCGCGCGGCGCGGGCATGGCGCTTGGCGATGTTGGGCACCTCCTGGGTGAGGCCCACCACCCCCATCGTGAAATTGTCGCTGTTGAACTTGCCTGCGTCGGGACCGGTGAAGGGAAAATCCTGCAGCTTCACCTCGAGCTTGGGATCGGGCAGCCGATCGGCGGCAATTGCCGAGGAGCGCGCCGCGTCGATTTGGGCGGTGCGCGCGGCGATGCTCGGCGCATCCTGATCAGCGCGGGCGAGCGCTTGCGCGAAGGTAAGCGGGCCGGCGACGGCCGGGCTCGCCAAGGACATTATGGTCGAAAACGCAAAAAAGCGGCGCATGCTGTGTCCCCCAGGCACGATCTAGCCAGATGTCTGGCCATCACGGAAGCGGGAACCATGCCGTTGGCTGGTCCCCGAACGCGATAAGGACGACGCCTCTCCCGCTGATGAGCGAGAGAGGCGTCGATCCCGATCAGCTGGCTTTGGGCATCGGCATGGCGTCCGCCATTTGCTCGACCGGGGCCTGACGGTCGGCAGGAACCCAGGTCGGCGTGCTACGCGGCCCGAAACCCAAGCGCCAATGGCCGGCTTCCCGCGCCATAGTGATGGGCTTGGCAACGCGGTCAGCAACTCTCCGCGCGGTGCCGCGCGGTCCTGGCGTATATTCCCAGTGATACCCATCGCTGGCGCGGTCGGCGGCGAACGTGGGCGACGCATCAGCGACGCTGGCGACAAGGGCAGTGGCAGCGAAAACGATGTTGGAAAAACGGTTCATGGATAAAATCCTCGAATTGATACCGGTCCCGCCGCTCGAGGGTCGGGCCAGTCGATGTCTTGATCCATGTGCAGCCCGGCCAATGCCAGCGGCGTACACATCCGAATTGGGCAGCCCGTAAGACGGGTGTGGGTCAGACGATCGTTCGAGGGGGTCGGTCGAGGCCGCTTGCGATCCTGGCGATCGTCAAGCTGGCAAGGGTCGTGACAGGCAGGCTGGCAGGCTCCAGAGTAGCGCGAACCGGCATCTGGGGCGGCAACACGATCGCGACCGCGCAGGTTGCATCGCATGCCTGCATGCACGCCTTATTTTTCTCGTCGCAGCAGCCGCCCTTCTTCATGCCGTGATCCATCGACGCCATCATCGGCATCGTATTGGCGCACATCGTCTGCGCCGCGAGCACCTGAACTGGCGCGGCAAAGGCAAACAAGGCCAGGAACAGGATGAGCAAGCGCTTCATGCAGCGAGATACGTAGCATATCGCGAGACGGTTACACCAGCCGCCAATAACATCCACCATCTTGGCAATGTTTGACAGTCAGCGGGGCCAGAGAATTACCGTCGCACCGGCCAGACAAAGGCCGACGCCACACACGTCGAACCGATCGAGCCGTACACCTTCTACAGCCGTCAGCCATACTACCGCCGCCGCCACATAGATGCCCCCATAGGCGGCGACGGCACGGCCCGCGGCTGGTGTGTCGACGAAGGTCAACAACCAGGCGAACCCGATCAGCGAGGTCACGCCAGGAATCGTCCATAGCATCGATCGACCCAATCGAAGCCAGGCCCAGAACGCAAAGCAGCCGCCGATTTCGGCGATCGCCGCGGCAACATAGGTCAGGAATATGGCGGGCGTCACGCGTCACGCTCCCCGCGCGAAGCGGTCGATCCCGACGGTGCACCCGGTTCGAGCGCTTCAAGAATTCGGCAATCGGTAATGACGCCGCCAGCGCACGAGTCGATCAGGCTGGCCAACCGTTCGCGCAATCGCGCCAGATCGACCATCTTGCGGTCGATGTCGGCAAGGTGCTGGCTCGCCAGAGCATCGACTGCGGCGCAGTCGGCGATCCGGTCGTTGGCCAGATCGAGCAGCTCGCGCACCGCGTCGAGCGAAAAACCAAGATCGCGCGCGCGACGGATGAACGAGAGCCGCGCCAGATGGTCCTCGTCATACGCGCGGTAATTGCCGGCCGTGCGCGCTGGCGGCGGCAGCAGACCGATCTGCTCATAATAGCGCACCGTCTCGACCCTGGTCGACGTTACACGCGCCATCTCGCCGATTTTCATGGCTTGACCCTCTAGTGACTTCAGGGTGCATATGGGCGGTCGGCCTAGTTTCGTCGAGGTAGATGACATGGTGTGTAGCAGCTGCACCGCAGAGGTGCGCGACCCGAGCGCCGACCCGCGCTGGCGGCAGGTGTTGTGGATCGCGTTGGCGATCAACGCGGCGATGTTTGCGGGCGAGATCATTGCCGGCGTCGCGTCCGGCTCGCGGTCGCTCCAGGCCGACGCGCTCGATTTTCTTGGCGATGCAGCAAACTATGCGATCAGTCTCGGTGTCGTCGGCATGGCCGTGCGCTGGCGATCGCGGGCGGCGCTGCTCAAGGGCGCGACCATTCTTGCGTTCGGGCTTTATGTTTTGGTCACGACGATCATGGCGATCTTTGGGACGCGCATCCCGCATGCCGAAACAATGGGTGTCGTGGGTTTGATCGCCCTTGTCGCGAACGGTGCTGTCGCCCTCATGCTCTACCGCTATCGCACGGGCGACGCGAACATGCGCTCGGTTTGGATCTGCTCGCGCAACGACGCCATCGGCAACCTTGCGGTCCTGGCAGCGGCCGCTGGCGTGCTCGGGACCGGTTCACCATGGCCCGATCTCCTCGTCGCTGCCATCATGGCCGCATTGGGGATTTCCGGCGGTGTTCAAATCCTCAAGCAAGCACGCGATGAGTTGGTCGGGATGGCGCGTCCAACTTCTGTCATCGCGCTGAAGACTTTCGCCAGAGATACAGAATAACGTGACTAGATATGACCATAGTCTCAGCGGGCGAAAGAACTCGTTTAATGCTGTTTGGTTGAAGCGCGCGGGGCTTGTCCGTTGATCTTTCGCTTGAATCGCGTAGAGCGACCGCCTGTGCGCAAGCTGCTCGCCTCAATCGCCAGCCTGATGCTGGCCCTGACCCTTTGGGCGGGGACGCACGCGTCCATCGCTTATGCCGCGCAGATCGATGCGTGCGTGACAGTCGTCGATGGCACGTCGGTCGGACATGCCCCCGGGGACGGGGATGAAGTGCCGCGCGACAGCGACAAGGCCACGCCGCATCACCATAGTACCGCGCACGCGCATGATCTTGGCGTGCCTGCGCGAACATGGGCTGCCGCGCCCGCCCTTGGTTCCTCTCAACCGGATGTGGTTCGCCGTGTCGTTGCGCCGTCGTCCTATCTGGCAGGGCGCGACCTGAGACCCCCAATCGCCTGACGTCGCCATCCTTCCGCCCGGCACGACCGTGCGCGGAACATCGCGAACGTCAGGAGTATTCCATTTATGTCTCGTACCCTCGCGGCGCTGCTCGCCGCGACCGTCTGCGTCGGCACCGCCGTTGCGCAGACGCCTTCGGCCGCCTTGGCCGATGCACCGCCCTTAACGCTCGCGGAGGCGCTCGCCGCCGCGCGCGCCCAATCTCCCGGTATCGACGCCGCGGACGCCGGCATCAGGGCGACCGACGCCGCGCGAACGGTCGCGGGCCTCAGACCCAATCCGTCGTTCGAGGCGCAGACCGAGAATGTCGCCGGCTCCGGCCAGTATCGCGGCCTCTCCAGCGCCGAGACGACGGTGGGCCTTGCGCTGCCGATCGAGCTCGGTGGCAAGCGGTCCGCGCGCGTTGCGGTAGCCGACGCGCGGGGCGACCGGGCACGCCTACAGGCGGCAATCGCGCTTGCCGATCTCGAGTTGCTGGTCACGCAGACCTATATCGAGGCGGCGGCTGCCGAACGGAGACTGCTCGCAGCGCGCGAGCAGGTCGGTATCGCCAATGAAGCGCTGCGCGTCGCCAGCGACCGGGTGCAGGTTGGCGATACATCGCCGATCGATCAGCAGCGGGCCGAAGTGCAGGCAATCAACGCGCGCACCGCCGCCGACCGCGCCGAACGCGCGGTCGCGGTCGCGCGCGGCAATCTGGCGAGGCTGATCGGTCGACCGGTGACGGGCGCGCTCGACAGCATCTGGTTCAACGCGATCGGTGGATATGGTCCGGTGCTTCCGGCTCAGGCGTCCGGCACGCTTGCGCTGGTGGCGGCAAAGGCGGACGTCGCCACCGCAGACGCGCAAGTTCGCTTGGCGCGGGCGCAACGCATCCCCGACGTCA
>CANJKQ010000145.1 GCA_947474905.1 Pseudomonadota bacterium
CAGACAAATGATCCGGACCGCCGCAGAGCGCGCCGATCGTTTGATCTTCAACTCAGCCTATACCCGCGACAGCGTCGGCGCAGTGATGCGCGACCTTGGCTATGAATGCCCACCCGCGCTTGTCCGCGCGCTACCGCTGCCGGCAGCTTTTGAGCAGGTTGCGAGCAGTTTGCCCGAACTTGCCGGCATTCGCTATTTCGTTGCCATTTCAACGATTGAACCGCGTAAAAACTATGCCTTGTTGCTGCGGGTCTGGCAACGGCTGCTGGCGACCGTTCCTCTGCCGCCGCATCTCGTTATCGTCGGCTCTCCGGGACGGGAGGCTGAATCAATCATGGCGCCGCTGCGATCAGATCCGGAGTTAGCGCGATACGTTCATCATGTGGCTGGATTGTCCAGTCGTGGGTTAGCGTCTCTCGTTTTGGGCGCTACTGGCGTTCTCTGTCCCTCTTTCGTCGAGGGCTTTGGGTTGTCGCTGCTCGAGGCGAGTGTCATGGGGGTGCCGGCAATCGCCAGCGACATACCGGCGCACCGCGAGATTGCATGCGACAAGGTAATCTTGCTTCCGCCTGACGACCATGAAGGCTGGGCGCGGTCGATTACTCTTTTGCCCGATACGACAGGGCGGACGAGGCCGACTGTTGCCTATGCTAAAACTGAAGCAGCCTATACGAGTGACATCTTGGAATTTATGGCCGGCGGGCAAGGTGAGACCACCGGTTGAGGCTTCGCCGAAATTGGCGCTTTTTCCCTTACCGCAGTCGATAAGGATAATTGGCGGCTGATGACACAATTGAGCATCCACGATTTTGTCGTATTCGTAATTGTACGTGCGTCTTCCTGTCGTCAGGGGCCAGCCAATCCTGGCCAATAGACTGCTGCCTTGCACGGACGAAATCGCTGAATGCTGCTTGGTTGGTGATGCAGCCGAGCATGAGGCCGCTTCATCCTTGACTAAAAGAGCCGAGTAGCACTTAAGATGGATCTATCCCCGATTGACGTCCCACAAACGGAAAGCTTGAGCGCTGATGACGACGCGGCATCCATCATTTATGCGCTTTGCAGCGCTGTTTTCTGCTAAGATTCGGTCAAACAGATCAGTAGACGCAGGCGATCAATGCCGTGACCGGGGCGATTGGGCTCAGGCTGCGGCACATTATCAGCGTGCAGTCGCGGCGTATCCGGCGAGGCGGCCAATATGGGTGCAACTGGGTCATGCGCTCAAAGAGTCCGGCCAGATAGAAGCGGCATTGTCTGCATATCAAAAAGCTGTGGCACTGCCCGGCAATGACGGTGACGCCCCCCTGCATTACGGGATGTTGTTAAGGCGGACGGGCCGATTTCACGACGCCAAAATGGCATTGCTCCAGTCCGTTCGCGAGGCCCCACAATTGCTAATCGCTCGCGAGCAGTT
Organism: Pseudomonadota bacterium; assembly: GCA_947474905.1. The sequence goes on from CANJKQ010000145.1 coordinate 1,415, forward strand.
GCTCGACATTCTCCATATCCCGCTTGCCGTGAGCCAACAGGCACTCAAAGCGGCGACGGAGCTTTCGCAAGCGGAATCCCGCCGACTGGCCCATGCGCTGAGCCCCCCTCCATCGGTGGTTTTCGAGGTTTCCGATCTGGTGAGCTACTTTCGGCACTCACGCTTACCAACGGGAATTCAGCGTGTACAGATGGAGGTAATTCGCGGCGCCCTTGGTGCTTATCCTGGCTCTCAGATTGCCTGCTTTGTTGACGACGACAGATCTTGGGTACGCATTCCTGCCGATTTATTCGAGAAAATTTGTCGCTTGGCGATTAGTGGGCGTGACGTACTTGCCTATGAATGGCTTGACGCGTTGGAGGTGCTCACCGCAGTTCTATCGGTCGGAGAAGCGGCGTCTTTTGTCAAATCAAAGTTTCTTGTCAACCTAGGAACATCTTGGTGGCTAAACAACTGTTTTCTACACGTGAGAAAAATACGGCAGGACCAACATGTTAAATATATCCCTTTTGTCCATGATTTCATTCCTATTATAAAACCAGAACATTGTATTGAGAGTCTTACTCAAGACTTTTTGAGCTGGACTTATGCAGTATTTAAGGCCTCGCCTAACTTTCTGGTCAACTCAAGGTCCACATTGAACGATTTGATCAATGTCTCGCGAGCTATCGGATATGAGGTTGATCGCGCAAAAATTGCCGTAGTTCCCCTTGATGCGGATTTTCGGCGGGATGACCTCGCGACCGTTTCGATAGACGAACTCTATAATTGGCAGTTGAATGATCGTCCGTTTGTTCTTTTTGTTTCAACGATAGAATCTCGTAAGAACCATGTTACGGTTTTCCGTGCTTGGCGTGAACTTTTGTTAAAATATGGGCCGGAGCGCGTACCGGACCTCGTTTGTGTTGGCGGTCGCGGATGGCTGAATGACCATGTCTATGCTGCTTTGGATAGGGATCCAGAACTTGCTGAAAAGGTCAGAATTATTTCCGGGTTGACTGACAGTCATTTAGCTTTGCTTTATAGCACCTGTCTGTTTACCGTCTATTTAAGCACTTACGAAGGTTGGGGTCTGCCAGTAACCGAGTCGTTGTGCTATGGTAAGGTTCCATTGTTGTCCGATACATCGTCACTGCCGGAAGCTGGTGGAGACTTTGCGTGCTATGTCAGCGCAGATGATCTCCCGGGTCTTGTATCGAAGCTAGAATATCTCTGCTTTAACACTGCTGCCCGCGAAGATATGGAAGCTAACATCCGGAATAATTTCCGTCCTCGATCATGGGCGGAAATAGCGGGTCAGGTTCGCCAAGAGATTGATCGGTTTGCCGCTCAGGCGGACGAAAGTGTCGTCCGCCCATCAGACCCCGAAATACGCTTGGGGCAACTCTATCGCATGAGGCGCAATCGTCGAACTCGTCTTGCACGCGGCATAGATGAAGGGGAGGCGTTCCGCAGCGGCTTGGGATGGTGGCAGCTGGAGGAATGGGGTTGTTCAACGCGACCCGCAGGGGGGGACCTGGTATTCTCAGTCCCGTCAGCGCCGACCGCAGCGCGTTGTTTCGTACGGCTGCGTTCGCCGCAAGGTATCGCAAGCGACGCCACCGTCCTCTGCGGTGATCGGTCTTATCGCGTCGATCTCCCTTGCGACGAGTGGGTATGGCTCTCGTTCCCGGGGGAAACAGACAGAGGCCGAATGCGTTTGACAATTCGGGGGCGCGACGTCGTTGATCTCGCCGATCAGACAGAATGGTACGACCGCCGCCAAGTCAGCGTGGGGCTAGGCGGCCTCCTCGTGGTGGAGGACCTGAAAATCAGAACCCTGCTTGATCTGGCGCGATACAAAGCGAAGCATACAGATGGAGCATATGCATTTCTCGCTGATTTGTTTCCGATCATGACCAATAACGACATTAATATTCACGCTCTGCAGGACTATTTACCTGCTATGGAGACGAAAACGCTATCCCCGGATGATGTAGTGAGTGGATTGTCCCGATATCATCAGAATCGAGCCACAATGGATGGGGCCTTTGTGTTTGATTGAAGACTACCTGATCCAGTGATAGATCATCAGGCTTGGTCTCAAGGTGGCCGTTAGAACTTCTCAAACGCGCGAGGTATGGTTCTGATGCCGATCGTTTGAGGGCGTGCTTTTAAATAAATCAATAATAGTGCGAGACTGGGCTAGGTAGGTTAAGCCTGAAACGCCGCGTCGACCATTTTCCCCTAACTCGGCGCAAGCGTTTGGATGGTCGGCGAGATAATCGATGGCATCCGCGAACGCTTTAACGTCGCCCGAGCGCACCAAAATGCCATCTTCACCATTGCGAACAATGTCTGGAATACCCCCAATGTTACTGGCGACCACGGCCCGCGCACTAGCCTTAGCTTCCATAATGCAGACTGGCTGGTTTTCCGGCCAAGTCGATGGAACCACCACCACGTCTGCCTCCGCATAGACTTTAGCCATTGCGCCAGGCTCGAACTTTCCGCGAAATCGGATAAGGCCATCCAGATTCAAACGAAGGATTTCTGTCCTAAGGTGCGATGCCAATGGACCCTCACCAACCAGGTCAAGTACGACGCGGTCGCGATTGCGCATTCTCGCCACGACTTCCGGCAGCAACTGCACCCCCTTGTGTGCGCCGAAATAGCCCACGAACACCATGCGAAGCGGTGCGTCAGCGGTGTAGCTGCGTCGAGGGGGCGGCAGTATTGCTTCAAATTGGGCAGTATCGACGCCGTTCGGGACAACGCACATGCGCGCCACAGGCCAGCCAGCTTCGACATAGCGATCGAACACAAAACGACTCGGAGCCATGAAGCGCTCGACATGATCGGCCATATTGGCCAACTGTTGCCGACGCACCTCGATTGGGGGGCGTGCCTCATCGAGCTTCGGGACGCAGCTGTCACACGCCTTGCGATCACGACAGGGCGAATGATCGCTTATCGTCAGAGTGTTGCGCGGGCAGAAGCCCCAGAAATCGTGCAAGGTCATGAAGACCCGAGCGCCGGAACGGAATGCTATCTCAGGCAAGTTTGTCGATAAGCCCGTCAAATTGTGGCAATGAACGACCTCCGGACTGAACTCGGCACACAGCGCTTCGAAGTGGGCGTCGACTTCGTGGTCGATATAATTGAGCCGCCCCGGATCATAATCAGCGCGCCGCCGTGCCAGACGATAGACCTGGATGCCTTCGTAA
>CANJKQ010000146.1 GCA_947474905.1 Pseudomonadota bacterium
AAATCGCCGGCCGTGATGTCGAGATCAATGCCCTTTAGTGCCTGAAAGGCAGTCGCGCCGACGCCATAGGTCTTGGTGACCCCACGCAGCGCGATGAGCGGGGCGGCAGCGTCAACCACCGCGCCGCTGGCCACCACCCGAGCCGCCGCCCGAGCGCTTGCCGCCCTTGTCCTTGGCGAGTTCACCGGTCACGACCTTCATGCCGGGCTTGACCTCACCCGACAACACTTCGGTCATCGTGCCGTTGGTGTCGCCGGTGGTGACGGTGAGTTGCTTCAGCGTGCCGTCATCCTGCTGGATGTAAAGCTGTTGCTGCGCGCGGCGGCCAACCTTGGCGCCCCGCACCTGATCGCGCCGCAAGCGCGGCGGCCCGAAGGCCGAGGCGATGCCGCCGCCCTGGCTGGTATCGGTCGGTTTGAAACGGAAAGCGGCATTGGGCACGAGCACGACGTTATTCTTTGAAATCGTGGTGATCTCCGCCGTCGCGGTCATGCCCGGGCGGAGCTGCAAATTGGGGTTTTCCACCGACAGCGTCGCCCCATAAGAGACAACCTGCTGCGAGGTGGTGCTGCTCGTTGTGCTGCTGGCATTTTGCGCGGACAGGTTGGAGCCAAGATCGACCCGCGTGATCTGTGCCGGGAACTGCGCGCCCGGGAAAGCATCGACGGTAAAGCTGGCCTGCTGGCCTTCGCGCACATCGCCGACATCGGCTTCGTCAATCTGCACCTCAAGCTTCATCTTCGACAGATCTTCGGCGATGACGAACAGGGTCGGCGTGTTGAACGACGCCGCGACCGTCTGCCCCGGCTCGATCTGGCGCGCCAGGACAACACCGTTCACCGGCGAATAGATCACCGCTTTCTTGAGCTGGGTGACGTTGGACGACAGCGCCGCCTGGGCCGAGCCGACATTGGCTTCTGCCGCGCGCAGATTGGCGGCCGCACGCGCCGCATCGGCGATGGCCTGGTCCATTTCGGTCTTGGCGGGAACGCGACCGCCCGACAATTTGCTGACCGCCTCATACCGGGCCAGCGTCGCCTTGGACTGGGCCAGCGTCGCGCGCGCCTGGGCCACGGCGGCGACATTGGCGTTGAGTGCGGCCTGCGACTGGTTGACCGCATCGCGGAAGCGCGACGGATCGACAATCGCGAGCGGCTGGCCCTTGGTGACGTGATCATTAACGTCGACCAGCACCTTGGTGACAAGGCCCGACAATTCCGAGCCGACGGTGACCTGATTGGTCGGCGCGAGCTTGCCTGTTGCCGAGACAGTGACCGTCAGATTGCCACGCTCAACCGGCGCGGTTGCATATTCGGGCTTGGCGCCGCCCGAAAAAAACCGCTGCGCCACGAGCAGCAGCAAGACCACGCCCAGCGCAATCGCCCCCCATTTCAGGTAACGCCGCCACGCCGGGCGCGGCTTCACACCCAGGAAATCGTCAAGATTGGAAGCGTTTGCGTCTGCCATGATCGTCCCTGTCAATGGCCCGGCTGGCCGTCACCATGCCGCAACGGCACGGCGGTTGGGGCGGGGGCGGCGGCGTCCCAGCCACCGCCCAGCGCCAGGTAGAGCTGCACCAGCGCCTGCGCCTCGTCCGACTTGGCGCCGATCAGGCTGCTTTGCGCCGACAAAAGCTGCGCCTCGGCATTGTTGAGCGTGGTGATGTCGGTAAGGCCGGCGCGATATTGCGTGCGGGCAAGCTGGGCGGCGTTGGTCGCGGCATCAACCGCAATCGCCAGTTCGCGCTGGCGCGCCTGCGCGGTGTGCAGCGCGACTAGGCCATTTTCGACATCCTGCAGCGCGGTCAACACCGTCGACTTATAGGCGGCAAACGCCTGTTCCGCTGCCGCGCGCCGCGCGCGCACCACCGATTTGCTGCGCCCGGCATCAAAGATGGTCTGGGCGATATTGGCGAACACACGCCCCGTCACGATGTCGGTCAGGGTCGAGATGGTATTGGCGTTCGAGCTGACGCTGCCGCCGATCGAAAATTGCGGGTAAAGCTGCGCCTGCGCGACGCCGATATTGGCGGTGGCGGCGGCCAGCGTCCGTTCCGCCGCCCGCACGTCAGGACGCAAGCGGATGACGTCGCCGGGGATGCCAGTCGGCACCGAGTCCGGCCCGCGGGGGATCGGCGCGACGTTCACCAGCTGATCGCGCAACGCCCCCGGCGCCTGCCCGGTCAGCACACCCAGCGTGTTTGACGCCTGCTCAAACTGCGCCTGCAGGCTGGGCACCTGCGCCGCCGTCTGCGCGCGCTGGGCACGGGCCTGTTCGGCATCGAGTTGCGACACCAGCCCGGCTTGCGCGCGATAACCGGCAATCTCCAGATTCTCGTTCTGGATCGCGACGCTGCCCTGCGCGATGGCGACGCTGGCCTGCGCGGCGCGCGCCAGAATATAGTTGCGCGCCACTTCCGACGCGATGCTGGCCTGGACGCGCGCCAGGCTGAACCCGCTCGATTCGTAACTGCGGCGCGCGGCTTCGCTGGCGCGGCGGTTGCCGCCGAAAATATCGAGCTGATAGGACGCATCCGCGCCGATCGACACGGTCTGGTTGGTGATGCCGGCATTGGTAATCGAACCGAAAGTCTGGCCGCGCAGGCTGAAATTGCGCGAATAGCCCGATGTTCCGCTGACGCTGGGGAACAGCGCCGCGCGCTGCTGAACATAGGTTTCGCGCGCCTGGCGCAACCGCGCCACGGCCTGGGCGATGTCCAGATTCTGCTTGAGCGCGGTCTCGATGATCCCGGTCAACACCGGATCGTTAAAGCTCGCCCACCAATGTGGCAGGTTATCGGCCGTGCCGGTCGGCGCGGGCTGGGTATAGGCGGCGGGAACGCCCAATGTCGCCGGCTGCGGCGCATGATAATTGGGGCCCACCGCGCAACCGGCCAGCAACAGGGCATAGAGTGGACTTAGGCGACGCGGCGACATTGCGGGTGATGTGCCCGCAACCGCCCCGCGCCGTCCAGCGCAATTTTAGGGCTAATCGATGTTAACTCTATAAACCGTTGCAACCATGCAACTAATCTATCCAATTTCGAGGATTATTGCATCGACTTGCAGGCTATCCCCCGCCTTGGCGCTGACCGATTTGACCTCACCGGCCTTTTCGGCGCGCAGGATGTTTTCCATCTTCATGGCTTCGACCACGGCGAGCGGTTGGCCCACCTCGACCCGGTCGCCAACCGCGACGTCGATGCGCTGCAACAGCCCCGGCATGGGGCAGAGTAGGAAGCGCGACAAATCGGGCGGCACCTTGTCAATCAGATAAGCGGCGTGCGGCGCGACATGGGCGGGCAGCACACGCGCGACATGGCTGGCGCCGCGCGTGGTGAGCTTGAACCCGGTGCGGGTGCGCGCGATCCGCAGGGTGAGCGGCGCGCCATCAACCTCCGCCTCGATCATCCGGTCACCGGGGGTATATTCGGCGTTCAGATCAAGCGCCTCGCCATCGACGACCACCTCGTCGGCACTGAGCGACACGTCATGGTCGATGCCGGCAATGCGCACCACCCAATCGGCTGGCGGCCGCAGGCGATGGCCCAATTGCCCCTCAATCCGCCGCGCCCGATCCGCCTCGGCAGTCGCGGCAAAGCCCGCAATCGCGGCGAGCGTGCGGACCAGATCGGGCGAGGCAGGGGCGCCGTGAAAGCCGTCCGGATATTCCTCGGCAATAAAGCCGGTGGTGAGGCGCCCGTCGCGGAAGCGCGGATGCTGCATCAGCGCGGAGAGAAAATCGATATTGTGGCCCGGCCCCTCAATCTCGAACGCATCGAGCGCGGCGATCTGCGCATCGATCGCCGCCTCGCGCGTTGGCGCCCAGGTGATGAGCTTGGCGATCATGGGATCGTAGAAGATCGACACCTCGCCGCCTTCGCGCACGCCATCGTCGACACGGATATAGGGCGCATCGTCTCCCTTATCCGTCACCCCAGCGAAAGCTGGGGTCTCGTGGTTCGAGAGCGACTCGCCGCTTGCCTCAGACCCCAGCTTTCGCTGGGGTGACGGTTGAGAAGCATAAGGCGTCTCCCCCGCCTCGGGCGGGTTGTACCGCACCAGCCGCCCGGTGCTCGGCAGGAAGCCGCGATAGGGGTCTTCCGCATAGACGCGGTTCTCGATCGCCCAGCCGTTGATGCCGACGTCCGCCTGGGTGAAGCCGAGCTTCTCACCCGCTGCAACCCGGATCATCTGCTCGACCAGATCAAGCCCGGTGATCGCCTCGGTCACGGGATGCTCGACTTGCAGCCGCGTGTTCATTTCGAGGAAATAGAAGCTTTCGCCCGTGGTGTCCGCGCCCGAGACGATCAGCTCCACCGTGCCGGCGCTGTAATAGCCGACCGCGCGAGCCAGCGCGACGCACTGCTCGCCCATCGCGGCGCGCATTTTGGGCGTGACGAAGGGCGACGGCGCTTCCTCGACCACTTTCTGGTGGCGGCGCTGGATCGAGCATTCGCGCTCGTTCAGGTAAACGATATTGCCGTGTTGATCGCCCAATATCTGGATTTCGATATGGCGCGGGCTTTCGATGAATTTTTCGATGAACACGCGGTCGTCGCCGAAGCTGGCCAGCCCCTCGCGCTTGGTCGCTTCGAAGCCCTCGCGCACGTC
>CANJKQ010000147.1 GCA_947474905.1 Pseudomonadota bacterium
GGTCGGGCAACCACCGCCCGAGCGCCTATTATGCGGCGGATTACTGCGCTTACCCGGTCGTCTCGTCCGAAGCCGAACAGGCGCGCGCGGCGATCGGCATCGGGTTGAGGGACGGGTAAACGATTGGGTTTGCGGCGTCGGCTTGGAGGGAATAATGCCTGTAGCATTGTTGCTCGCAATGATGGACTTGCCGGACATCCCCGATCCCGCTCCGGGAGCTAAGATATGGCGGAGTTCAGAAGTTAATCGTCCTGCTGAATGGCATACGGACTGGTTTTCGCCCGAGGATCGCCCGGCCATCGCCCGGTGGCGAAACGAACATGGCGTTGTATCAATCGCTTTCACAATTGACCCGCGCGGCGTGCCCAGTGAATGCTGGATCGCCGAAAGTAGCGGCTTCGCCGACTTGGACGCCGGCACATGCGAGGCCCTGTTGAAACATGGGAAATTTCACCCAGCAACCGATGATGACGGGCGCCCCAAAACGGGGAGACTTACTCTTAAAGTTCGGTGGTAGGCATGCGGGTACGAGCCAACTCAAGTTGCGCTTCCTTGGCGGATAGGATCGCTGCGTTGCGAGCACGGCGCGCTTTCCCAATTAGCATCGCATGACAACCCTACTCGATCCCGCCGCGCGAGGCCGCGTTATCCTGGTTGGCGCCGGCCCCGGCGACCCCGGCCTGCTCACGGTTCGCGCGGTTGAAGCGCTGAAATCGGCCGATATCGTCGTGCATGACGGGCTGATCGACACCCGCGTGCTCGATTTGGCTCCGCCCGAAGCTCATCGCATCTCGGTCGCGAAGAAGCGGGCGCGGCATACGCTGCCCCAGGAAGCGATCAACGCGCTCATCGTCGCGCATGTGAAGACGGGCGCCATCGTCGTGCGGTTGAAGGGCGGCGATCCGTTCATTTTCGGGCGCGGCGGCGAGGAAGTCGAGGCGGTGCGGCGCGCCGGCCTGCCGGTCGAGGTGATCCCCGGCGTATCGGCGGCATTGGGCTGCGCGGCGGAGGCGATGCTCCCCCTCACCCATCGCGATCATTCCTCCGCCGTCAGCTTCGTTGCCGGGCAATGCAAGGGGCTGGCCGATCAGGACTGGTCGGGGCTGGCGGGGGTCGGCCGCACGCTCGTCATCTATATGGGTGTCGCCACCGCCGCCGATATTGCCGACAAGCTGATCCGCGATGGCGTCGCGCCCGATATGCCCGTCGCGGTGCTGGAACGCGGCACGCTGGCGGGGCATCGCGCGATCAAGACCTTGCTCGCCGATTTAGGACCAATGGTCGAGCGCGAAGCGGTGCAGAGCCCGGCGGTGATCGTGGTCGGCGAAGTTGTCGAATTGTCCGACGCGGAAGATAAGCTGGCGCGCTGGTCGCGCGTGGCGGAGGCAATGCAATGAAGATCCTTACCGGCAATGATCTGAGCACCGGCGACGTTATCTGGTGGACGGGGAGCGACTGGTCGCGCCATGTCGAGGATGCTGCTGATGTCGGCGACAAGGGCGACGGCATTGCCCGCGCCGAGGAAGGCGCGCGCCGCGTCAACGCCCCCTACGTCATTGACGCCGAGCCGACTGCCGATGGCCCGCGCCCCGCGCACATCAAGGACCGTATCCGCGCGCTCGGCCCAACCGTCCGCCCCGACCTGACACTGAAACCCGCCGATCCGGCGGCGGGGGAATGGGTGATATGACCCCCAACCGTCACGCCAGCGAACGCTGGGGTCGCCACGAAAAGGCTGGACGCGCGCCGCGGGCGATCCCAGCTTTCGCTGGGATGACGCTTATTGGACCGGCGCCCGCTGGGATGACGAGGTAGCGAATGTATAAATATGACCAATATGACCAGGCGATCGTCGATGCCCGCGTCGAGGAATTTCGCGATCAAGTGAAGCGTCGGCTGGCCGGGCAGATCACCGAGGATCAGTTCAAGCCGCTCAGGCTGATGAACGGGCTCTACCTGCAGCTGCACGCCTATATGCTGCGCGTCGCCATTCCCTATGGCACGCTCGACAGCCGCCAGATGCGGATGCTGGCGCATATCGCGCGGACTTATGATCGCGGCTATGGCCATTTCACCACGCGGCAGAACATCCAGTATAACTGGATCAAGCTCGCGGACGCGCCCGATATCCTCGCCGATCTCGCCACGGTCGAGATGCACGCCATCCAGACCAGCGGCAATTGCATCCGCAATATCAGCTCCGACCAGTTCGCCGGGGCCGCAGCCGATGAAGTGACCGATCCGCGCCCCTGGGCCGAGCTGATCCGACAATGGAGCACCTTCCACCCCGAATTCAGCTTCCTGCCGCGCAAGTTCAAGATCGCGGTGATCGCGGCGGATGAGGATCGCGCGGCGATGCGGCTGCACGATATCGGCATCCAGATCGTCCGGCGCGAGGCTGACGGTGAATTGGGCGCGCGTGTCTTCGTCGGTGGCGGCATGGGCCGCACCCCGATGATCGCGCCCGAAATCAAGGATTTCGTCCACGCCGACGAGCTGATCAGCTACCTAGAAGCGTGCTTGCGCGTCTATAACCGCCATGGCCGCCGCGACAATATCTACAAGGCGCGGATCAAGATTCTGGTGCATGAGCTGGGCGCCGACGAATATCGCCGCCAGGTCGAGGAGGAATTCGAGGCGATCCGCGCGCTCGGCATCGACCCGCCGCTTGCCGAGTTGGAGCGGGTCAAGGCGTTCTTCGGCGCGCCCGCGTTCGACACGTCAGCCACCCCTTCCCCGTTCGTCCCGAGCGAAGTCGAGGGACGGGCCGCAAGCGACCCCGCCGGAACCCGTGTCTCGACTTCGCTCGACACGAACGGGGGATTGGCTGGCGATCCCGATTTCGCGGTCTGGCTCGACCACAATGTGAAGCCGCACAAGCAGCCGGGCTATGCGATCGTCAATATCAGCCTGAAGCCCGTGGGCGGCATCCCCGGCGATGCCTCGGCCGAGCAGATCGACGTGATGGCGGACCTTGCCGAGCGGTATTCGTTCGACGAACTGCGCGTCACCCACGCCCAGAACATCGTGCTGCCGCATGTCCGTCAGACTGATCTGCACGCCGTCTGGCAGGCGCTGAACGAGGCCGGGCTGGCCTCGGCCAATCTCGACCTGATCAGCGACATCATCGCTTGCCCGGGCCTCGATTATTGCAGCCTCGCCAATGCCCGCTCGATCCCGGTTGCGCAGAAGATCGCGCAGCGCTTCGCCGATCTCGACCGGCAGCGCGCGCTTGGCGAACTCAAGCTCAAGATTTCGGGTTGCATCAATGCGTGCGGGCACCACCATGCCGGGCATATCGGCATATTGGGCGTCGACCGCAAAGGCACCGAAAATTACCAGCTGCTATTGGGCGGATCGGGCGCGGAAGACGTATCGCTCGGCCGCATCACCGGGCCGGGATTCGACGAGGACGGCATCGTCGATGCGGTCGAGCGGGTGACCGACCTTTACCTCGCGACGCGCGAAGGCAGTGAGCGCTTCATCGACACCTATCGCCGGCTCGGTTTCGAGCCGTTCAAGGAGGCGATTTATGGCTAAGCCGCGCACGCTTCGCGCTTCCGTCATCTCCGCGCAAGCTGGGATCGATGGCGGCTCTTTCGCTCTACGCTGTCGAGCGATGCCAGCTTTCGCTGGCATGACCGTTGGGCGGGGAGGCAGCAGCCATGGATAATCTCCTGCGCTTCCGCAACGATGAGCCGCATGAGGAGCCCGCGGTAACGCTCGATTCCTTCCTGGCGGGCCAATCCAACGCCACCGCGATCCGGTTGGAAGCAGGCGATGATGCCCGCGCGTTGCTGCCGCATCTCGAACAATTGGCGCTGATCGAAGTCAGCTTCCCCAGCTTCCGCGATGGGCGCGGCTATTCGGCGGCGCGCATCCTGCGCGAGGCGGGTTATCCGGGCGAGTTGCGCGCGGCGGGCGATGTGCTGGTCGATCAGATCGCCTTCATGCGCCGCTGCGGCTTTGACAGCTTTGCCCCCGAAGCGCCGATCGATCCTGCGGTGCTGACTGCCTCGCTCGAGCGCTATACCGAGGTCTATCAACCCGCTGCGGACGGCCGCGTCGCCGTCTGGGCCAAGCGGCATGGCTAGCGCTGCCCGCAAAATCGACGTCATCGACACCGCGCCCACCTTCACGCCTGCCGACGCGGCGGCGCTGGAGGCGCGCTATGCGGGCGTCGCGACGCAGGACATGCTTGCCGACCTGCTCGGCGGCGCGCTGAAGGGCCGCATCGCGGCGGTGTCGTCCTTCGGGTCGGAATCGGCGGTGCTGCTTCACATGATCGCGGCGATCGACAAGCAGGTTCCCGTTATCTTCATCAATACCCAAAAGATTTTCGGCGAGACATTGGCCTATCGCGACGCGCTCGCCGAGCGGCTGGGCTTTACCGACCTGCGGGTTCACCGCCCCGACCCCGTGCTGCTCGCGCAGCGCGACGCAACCAGCCTGCGCTGGTCCTATGACCCCGATGGCTGTTGCGACATCCGCAAGGTGCAGCCGCTGCGCCGCGCGCTCGCGCCGTTCGATGCCTGGATTTCGGGGCGCAAGGGCTTTCAGTCCAAGGCGCGCATTGGCTTGCCGCGCTTTGAAGAGGATGA
>CANJKQ010000148.1 GCA_947474905.1 Pseudomonadota bacterium
AGTTGGGATGTCAATACAGCGCTCGACGCACTGTAATAATGTCATTTTTTTACAAAAAACGATTGCACGACAAGATGGCGCAAAAATCGCCGATTTTCACGCGTTTGTCACAATTGCTTAAGCCCGAATTTACCATTGTAGCGGTACCGAAATGGCATGTCCGCTGCTCTTCCGCCAGTGACCGCCGCGACCACCGCGACCGACCCATATGCCGCGATTATGGCAGTGGCGGAGCCAATCGATCCTCTTTCGGACACGGCCTCATTATTGGAAGCGATCCGTCGGTTCGGCAATCATCGCAATTTGCGCGCGCTACCCGTGGTTGATGCGCTGAGCCGTCCGGTGGGCGCGCTGTTCGAAACGGATCTGCGCCCGATCCTCACCAATCCCTATGGCCTTGCGCTCATCCAGAACCCGTATAGCGGGTATGATCTCAAGCGCTTCATGAAATCCTGCGCCACCGTCGCCGTCGAAAATGGCTGGCGCGCCGTGCTTGACCTTTATCGCCGCAGCGATGGGGCGGAAGGGCTGATTGTCACGCGCGATGGCCGCTATTGCGGCTTCCTCTCCAACCAGCGTGTCATCGAACGGCTGGCCGAACAGGAAAGGCTGCGCACCGACCAGTTGAAATCGACGGTCATGAAATTTGAGCGAGACGTCGAAAAACTCGCTGACGACTTCCGCCGCTTGTCGGCCGCCATGCGCGATTCATCATCTGCCACGCGCGAACGCGCTGGTTCCATGAAGGACAATGCGGTTCATGTCGCCGGTGCCGCGAGCCAGGTGCGCGGCAGCGTCAGCGACATTGCCGATCGCAGCGCCAATCTCGCCGCCGCGATCGACCAATTGCATGACGAAACCATGGCCACACGACGCGCGACAGGCGATATTGTCGTCATGGTCCGCAACGCCGCCGACCAGACGCAGCATCTGCGCGACGCCACCGCGTCGATCGACGCCATGGTGCAGAGCATCAATGCGATCGTGAAACAGGTCGGCACGCTCGCCATGAACGCGGCGATCGAAGCGGCACGCGCCGGCGAAGCCGGTAACGGGTTTTCGGTGGTGGCGCGCGAAGTGCGCGCCCTTGCCGCCAAGGCACGGTCCGCCGCTGACCTGATCGCGTCGAACAGCCACCTCATCCGCCGCGCGGTTGCCGATACCTCGGGCAGCTTTGCCGGCATCGACGAGGCGATTGGCAGCATCGACCAGGTCATCGCGGCGGTCGACTCGACCGTCGCCGCGCAGACTGCCCTCACCCGGGCGGTGGCAACCTCGGCCGGGGAAGCGGCGATCGTGGTGCAAGACATCCATCGCCGCATGGCCGACATGAGCGAGGGAAGCCAGGCCGCGACGCGCGGCTCGGCCGAACTCGAACAACGGGCCCAGAGCCTACTCGATCACGCCGGCAAGCTAGAGGCGCGCGTCCACACCTTCACCCAGGAATTGCAGGCGGCCTGACCGCCGGGTCAGTCCCCCCCAAAGGTAAAGGGGCTGAGCCCGTGCTGGCGATCGTCAATTACCAGTGCGCGCCCATTGGGCGGCAGCGACCGTTGCGGGCATGTCGGGCGGAAACAGGCGCGACAGCCAAGCCCGATCGGTACGGCCTCGCCCGCCAGATCAATCCCCCGGGCGACGGCGAGCGCGCCCGCCATATGGGCGGCCACCCCCATCCCGACGACGAATTCGGCGGGCACCGCGCGATAGCGTCGCCCTTGCGGGTGAACCGTGCGCGCGAGGGTGAGCCAGCGCGTCCGGTCTTCCAGTTCGACCAGCTCGACAACCAATTCACCCGGTCGGTTAAAGGCGTGGTGAACGCCCCATAGCGGGCAGCGCGCATCGGTTTCGGCGAGCGGCGCGGCGCTGGCGCCGGAAAAGCGCTTTGACGCGTTCCCGGCCCGATCGATGCGAACCATGAAAAACGGCAATCCCCGCGCGCCTACCCGTTGGAGCGTCGTCAGCCGATGCGCAACCTGCTCAAACCCCGCGCCGAACCGGCGTTGCAGCAGCTCGATATCATAGCCTGTCGCCTCGCAAGCGCGCAGGAACCGCGCATAAGGCATCATCACTGCGGCGGCGAAATAGCTGGCGAGATGGCGCCGAAACAACCGCTCGGCGGTGCGATCGGCAAAGCCCGCGCCTCGCGCCAGCGCCTCGATTTCGGTACGCGCCTCGATCTGGGCGAGCTGAAACGCCACCGCGAAGGTTCGCGACGCTGTGTCGAGCATTTCGGACAGCTGCAATTGTCGCGCATGCAGATCGAGCCGCCGCAGCTGATCAGGCATCACATCGACGGGCAGGATGCGAATGGCGAGCTGGTGTTTGACTCGCAGCCGTTCGGCGATGGCGCCGTAAAGGTCGCCCGCGCCCAATCGCAATTCGTCCGCCAGCGTTTCGGCCTGGGCATCCAGATCGGCGAAATGGCCCCGCCAGCGTTCGGTTTCGCGGCGCACGTCGCTCACTGGATCATTGGTCGCGGCACCGCCCGTTTCGGGCCCCGCACCCATGCGATCATAAGCCCGGGCAAAGGCCTCTGCCCCGCCGGGCGCGCCCGCCAGCCACTCGGCGATTTCGTTGCGGTCGATCTCAAGATCGGCGAACATGGGGTCGGCCAGCCGCCGCCGCAGCGCGGCTTCCCCACCGCCGGGTTCACTCGCAGCGAGCGCGCGGGGATCAAAATCATAATTTTCCGCAAGCCGCACCAGCAACGCCGCGGACAGAGGGCGCTGATTTTTCTCGACAAGGTTGAGGTAGCTCGGCGAAATCGCCAGCGTTTCCGCCATCGCGGCCTGGGTCAGCCCCGCTTGGCGGCGCAAGCGGCGCACCGCGTGCCCGGCGAAAAGCTTACGGTCGGCCATCGACGTTCCTCACGCTGTCAATAATTCACTTTTGCACAGCTTATTGACCGCGTCGATAAACAATCTCACCTCGGTGTCGCCGCCCGCGCCCTCCCCGTTGCCGATGGTCCCGCCTAACCACCACGGCACACCCGATCCCGGCGCAACCCCGCCGGGCAGATCACCGGGCAAAACCGGGTTCTGACTGATTTCCTGGGGAGGAAAGGATGCCCGCTGGCCCGCATGCCAGCGGGCATTTCCGCGTAAGACAGCCGGTTGCGGCGCCCGCCCTTAGCTTTCAGGCACCAATTCGATGATATCGATTTTGGATTCCCACACCGGGCTTGGAAATACCAGACGCCAGCGCTTGGGGGCGATGCGGTCGACAAAGCCGATCATGTCGCGCTTTGAATCGCGGCCATAATCGATCATCCGCGTCTCATCGCCCACCATCATCGTGCCGAGGTAGATGGCGCGGCTGGAACTATCGTGGAAAATCACGCCCGCCGGGCGCTGTTCTCCGTCCATTTTGTAAAAGCTCGACACAGCGCCATTGGCTTCGAAGCGACACTTGGCCGGGGGATAGGCCGTGAAATCCGCCATCGCGGTGCCATTGGCGCCAAGCTTGAACACCCGGCATCGATACGTGCCCGATGGGGGCACGGCGCCATCGATTTCCAGGTCGGGATCAAACAGTGCGCCCTCAGCATCAATCGCGGCGCCGTTGCCCGATTTGCGCGCGGCATCGACCCCGGCAATCCACGCGTCGCGCCAATGCCGCAACCGCTCGCGATCATGCTCGGTCGCCATTTGCCGCCAATTGGCGACTTCAACCGTCTCTCCCGGCACCGGCTGGGGATGGCGGCTGGCGCAGCCCGTCAGTGCCGCAACCAGCACCACCGCGATAGAGGCATTGGAAAGCTTGTTCATCCCACGATGCTAGCCGTTGCCGCGCGCCAAGGCAAAGTCACGCTGCGGTCCAGCCGCCATCGATCGACAGATTGGCGCCGGTGATCGACTTCGCTTCATCGCGGCACAGATAAAGCGCCAGCGCCGCGACCTGTTCGGGCGTCACGAATTCCTTGGTCGGCTGGGCGTCGAGAAGAACGTCGTTGATCACCTGTTCCCGCGTCAGGCCGCGCGCCTTCATGGTGTCGGGGATCTGGTGCTCGACCAATGGCGTCCAGACATAGCCCGGGCTGATCGCATTGACGGTGATGCCCGACGTCGCGACTTCCAGCGCCACGGTCTTGGTCAGGCCGATAAGGCCATGCTTGGCCATGACATAAGCCGATTTGCCGGGGCTTGCGACCAGCGAATGGGCCGATGCGGTCGAGATGATCCGCCCCCATTTTCTGTCCTTCATATAGGGGACGGCGGCGCGCATCATGTACCAAGCGGAGGTGAGGTTGATCTTGAGGATCGCTTCAAATTTATCGGCCGGGAAATCCTCGATCATCGCGACATGCTGAATGCCGGCATTGTTGACGACGATATCGGGGCCGCCCAGCTCGTCATGGCAGCGCTTGACCAGCGCCGCGATGGCATCGGGATTGGTCATGTCGGCGGCGTCGTACAGTGCCTTGGCGCCGCTGGCCGCTTCCAGCTTGGCGCGCTCTTCCTCAATTGCCGCGGCATCGCCAAAGCCGTTGATGACGACCGACGCGCCCTCAGCGGCGAATGCCTTGGCATATTCCAGCCCAATGCCCGAGGTCGATCCGGTAATGATCGCGCTTTTGCCTTTCAGGAACATGGGCACTCC
>CANJKQ010000149.1 GCA_947474905.1 Pseudomonadota bacterium
AATCGAGATGGACCGCAAACATCGCGTCGATGCGTTTGAGGATGCTCTTACCGAACAGCGGAATACGGCTTGCCACCAGCATGACGAGCAGCGGCGGCATCATCGACCCTTCGGCATAATGGAGAAATTGCCGATATCGCAGCACCGCGTCGCGATGCGGCGGCGGGCCGAAGCGGCCATCAGCCTTTTCGACGATATAGTCGATGATCGCGCCCGTTTCGGCGACGACGCGGCCATCATCGCTATCCTCGATCACCGGCGATTTGCCGAGCGGGTGGACGCGCTTCAATTCGGGCGGCGCGAGCATCGTCTTCTTGTCGCGCGCATAATGCCGCACTTCATAGGGCAGGCCGACTTCCTCCAGCAGCCAGAGGATCCGTTGCGATCGTGAATTTTCAAGATGATGGACGATGATGGTCACGTGTGCCTCTCCCCTGGAATGCGGCCCCTATGCGGCAATGGCGTACCATAGCCAGGCAGCCGCCGGAAAGTCGATGGTGTCGCCGGTGCGGTGGCGCTCCAGCAGCGATCGAACGCGCTCTGCCATGGCGGGGCGATCGGCTTCGCTGGCGACGCGAAGCAACCGCGCCGCCGGACCGATCCGCGCGAAAAAACTGAAGGCGTCGCCAACCGGATCAGGCCCGGCACCAGCGTGATAGACATAGTCGATGGCGCGGGGCGAAGTAGGGCGCCAGCCAGCAGCGGTGAGGATACGCTCAACATATTCGGCATCGGCAAAGGCAAAGGGTCCGGGATCGGTGCTGTCGGTAACGGGCGCCGCCCCGCCGGATGAGGCTGCGGCAAGTTCGCTCGCCCAGGGATTGCTGGCAATCGACCGGAAGCACGAAAAGAGCAACGGCGCGCCCGGCGCCGCGCTTGCCCGGAGCGCGGTAAAGGCCGCAACCGGATCGCCGAAAAACATGACGCCATGGCGCGAGATATAGCCGTCGACCGGCGCCAGTTCGGCAACCGCCCGCTCAGCCGAGCCGTGCCGAAAGTCCAGATTGGCGACCGCATTGCCGCGACTGCGGGCGACATCTAGCAGGGCAGCGGACAGATCGATGCCGATAACGCGGGTTTGCGGGCGTGCCTGGGCGATCGCGATGGCGGTGCTGCCCGCGCCGCAGCCGATATCGACGATACGGTCTGCCCGTTCCGGCAGGTGATCGAGGAGATGGCGGTTGAGCGCCGGGTCGAGTCCCGAAAAACTACGGTCCGTGCGGTGCCATTCGCTCGCCCAGGCATCACCCACCGGCCCGGTCCATTCGATTGTGTCCATCTCGCTTTTCCCCTGCCACTGCGCCGCCCGTAACAGACGAGGCAATGACGTCCGCCCTAGCGCCCACCGCCAGGCCAAACGTGGCGCCAATCGCCCTAGCGACGCGCCGCCAAGGACGGTGACCGACCATAGCGACTTACGCCATGCGTCAAGGCGAAGCACAAGGCCAGCGCGCAATCGCGGGCGCGTCGGCGCTCAAATGCATGAAAGGCCCGCCGGGGGGAGTGGCGGGCCTTTCCGAGCATGCGACGGGAGGGAGCGTCGCGAACCTTACACAATCCTTACAAGTCGTCGTCGGCGTCGCCGTCGGGACCCGTCATCATTTCTTCGGCAACCTTGTCCATCCGGTTACGGATTGCGGTTTCCAGCCGGTTAGCCATGTCAGGATTTTCGGCGAGATAGGTCTTGGCATTCTCGCGACCCTGGCCAATGCGGACGCTGTCGTACGAGAACCAGGCCCCTGATTTTTCGACCAGACCAGCCTTGACGCCAAGATCGAGCACTTCGCCGATTTTGGAAATGCCCTGGCCATACATGATGTCGAATTCGACCTGCTTGAACGGCGGCGCCACCTTGTTCTTGACGACTTTCACCCGCGTCGTGTTGCCGATGATATCGTCACGGTCCTTGATCTGGCCAGTGCGGCGAATGTCGAGACGAACGCTCGCATAGAATTTGAGCGCGTTGCCACCCGTCGTTGTTTCGGGGTTGCCATACATCACGCCAATTTTCTGGCGCAGCTGATTGATGAAGATCACCATGCAGCGCGAACGGCTGATCGAGCCGGTCAGCTTGCGCAGCGATTGCGACATCAGCCGCGCCTGCAGGCCGACATGGCTATCGCCCATTTCGCCTTCGATTTCCGCGCGCGGCACCAGCGCCGCAACCGAATCGACCACCAGCACATCGATCGCGTTGGAGCGGACCAATGTATCGGTGATTTCCAGCGCCTGCTCCCCGGTATCGGGCTGCGAGACGATGAGTTGATCGATATCGACGCCAAGCTTGCGCGCATAAACCGGGTCAAGCGCGTGCTCGGCATCGACAAAGGCCGCCATGCCGCCTTGTTTCTGCGCTTCGGCGATGACGTGGAGCGCCAGCGTCGTCTTGCCCGAGCTTTCCGGCCCGTAAATCTCGATCACCCGGCCGCGCGGCAAACCGCCGACGCCGAGCGCAATGTCGAGACCGAGGCTGCCGGTCGAAATCGCTTCGACCTGCATCGCCTCTTTCTGACCCAGCCGCATCGCCGAGCCCTTGCCGAACGCGCGGTCGATCTGCGCCAGCGCTGCGTCGAGCGCCTTCTGGCGATCGCTCGCCGCCTTGTCGTTGGATGTTGCCATGCTGCCGTTAATGACCTTCAAAGGTGTCGCCACAGGAACCTCCGTCGCTAGCGGGTCGATGCGCCCCGTTCAATCTGTTGGATGCGACGTACATGAAATGTTCCGACGGAACAAGTGGGGAACGACAGGTGACGCGAAATAAAATCGCTCGCCCCTTGGCCGTGCGTTACTGGCCTGCGCGAAGCAGATCGAGCGCCCGGGCAATCGCATCCATTGTGAACGGTTTGATCAGGACCGAGCGGCCGCGATGCCGCTCGGGCATTGATGCCTCCTCCCCGCCGCTGGCGAACAGAAAGGGCATGTCGGCGTCGTCCAGCGCGTCGGCAATCGCCCAGCTTTTTTCGCCCCCACGCAGATTGACGTCGAGGATCGCGGCATCGACCTCACCGCTTTTCACGCGCGCCATCGCGTCGGCGACGGTGTCGACTGTACCCGCCGATTGATAGCCAAGCTCATCCAGGAAATCTTCGATCATCATCGCGATCAGCGGCTCGTCCTCGACGATCAAGATGCGATGCGCCATCGCCGTCCCCTTATCATCCCCGTGTTCGGGTCAACGCGATGCAACGCGCCCGCCCCTATTTGGTTGCAAGCGCGATCCGAGCTGCTTCGGCCAGTTGCTGAACCGAAAAGGGCTTGGCGATGAAATGCACCTCATCAAGGTCGATCGACTTGCGCAAGGTTTCCTCCGCATAGCCCGACATGAACAGGATGGGGAGGTCGGGATATCGCTCCCGCGCCCGGCGCACCATGGTCGGCCCGTCGAGCAGCGGCATCATCACGTCGGAAATCAGCAAATCGGGGCGCGGATTGGTGGCCAGCATTTCGAGCGCGACTTCGCCATTTTCGGCGGTCAGCACCGAATAGCCTTGCCGCTTCAACGCCCGCTCGGCGACGGTGCGGACCATATCCTCATCCTCGACGAGCAGGATGGTGCCGCTGCCCCATAATTCGCCCTGACGGACTTTGGCGGGCAGTGCCTTGGTCTTGCCGCCCCCCGCGGCGGCATTGTGGACCGGAAAATAGATGGTGAAGGTCGTGCCCTGCCCCATTTTCGAATCGGCAAAGATAAAGCCGCCGGATTGCTTGACGATGCCGTAAACGGTCGACAGCCCCAGCCCCGTGCCCTTGCCCACTTCCTTGGTGGTGAAAAAGGGTTCGAAAATCTTGGGCAGCACGTCAGGAGGAATGCCGGTGCCCGTATCGGCGATCTGCAAGGCGGTATAGTCATCGACGGGCAGCACGTCCGAACCAAGCTTGCGCACCTCGGCTTGCGACACCGCCAGGGTGCGGATCGTGAGCGTGCCGCCGCCATGGTGGTGCCGCGCCGCCATCGCATCGCGGGCATTGACCGCCAGGTTCATGACGACAAGCTCAAGCTGCACCGGGTCAACCCGGATCGGCCCCAGCCCCCGGCCATGCTGCACCGTCAGTGTGATTGTCTCGCCAAGCAGCCGCTTCAACAGATACGACACTTCCGAAATCACGTCGGGCAGCTGGATGACTTGCGGGCGCAGCGTCTGCTGGCGCGAAAAGGCAAGCAATTGGCGCGTCACGCTGGCGGCGCGATTGGCATTGGCCTTTACCTGCTGGATATCGTCATAATCGCTGTCGCCGGGCGAATGACGCATCAGCATCAAGTCGCAATGGCCGATAATCGCCGTCAGGATGTTGTTGAAATCGTGCGCGACGCCGCCGGCAAGCTGGCCGATCGGTTGCATCTTGCTGGCCTGCGCCACTTCGCGCTGCAGCTGGGTTTCGGCGCCATCGCCTTTCAGGCTGAGCAGCACCGCCGCATCGCCCATGCCGCGCGCGCCCGCGATGGAAAGCGATACCGGCTCTTCAGGGCGCGTCGCCAGCCGCACCGCCATGTCAGTGGAATGCGACGCGCCATTGGTAAAGCGGCGCACCGCATCGGCGACCGCGGCCTTGTCTTCGCGCACCACCAGATCGCCTGGATAAAGCGGCGGATTGGC
>CANJKQ010000150.1 GCA_947474905.1 Pseudomonadota bacterium
GGATGACGAACGCCGCGCGGCGATGGTCTCCAACCTGATGGTCGTGCTGTGCGGCGAGCGCGATACCCAGCCCGTCGTCAACACCGGCACGCTGTACTGAGGCGGCCGGGGCCGTGGCAAGCGCCGGCAAAAAGGCTTTTCCCCTCCGCCTCGATCCGGCGCTGTACGCCGCGATCGAGCGGAGCGCGGCGAGCGACTTGCGCAGCGTCAACGGCCAGGTCGAATATCTGCTGCGCGAAGCATTGCGCGGCCGCGGCATGAAGCTGGAGCCGCCCAAGCCGGTCAAGCGCGGGCGCCCGCCCAAGGGAGAGGCGTGATGGAAGACGAGGACTATTGGTTTGTCCGCCGCCGCTCCGCGTTCAGCTATGGCTTTACGCCGATCAGCTGGCAGGGGTGGGTGATTACCGCCCTTTATGCGGGCGCCCTCTTCGCGGTGATGCGGTTTGCGGCGACGAAGCGCTGGCTGGAATGGGCCGCGCTGTTTGGCCTCGCCACTTTTGTGTTCATTGTCATTGCGTTGCGCGCTTCAGCGCCTGAAAGGAAATAGCCGATGGAAGACGCCTGGTTTGTCCGTCGCCGCTCCGCCGCCAGTTACACGATCAACCCGATCAGCTGGCAGGGGTGGGTGGTTACGGCGGTTTACGTAATTACGGCGCTGGCGCTTACCCCTCTCGCAGCCGCGCAACGCTGGGTGGAATGGGGCGCCTTGTTGGCGCTCGCAACGCTCGTGTTTGTTGTGGTCGCCATCCGGACCTCCGCGCCCGAAAAGGAGTAGTTTATGGAAGACGCATGGTTCATTCGCCGTCGCTGCCGCTGGGGCTGCGAGTTGCGACCGGCGCGCTGGCAAGCGCATGCCATGATGGCAGCCTATGTCGCGCTGGTGCCGTGGATCGCCGCCAGCCGGACCGTTGACTGGCCGGTGCAGGTCGTGCTGATCCTGCTTGCCACCTTCACCTATCTGGTGCTGGCCTGGCGGATGTCGGCCCCGGCAATGGGAGGTGGGCGATGCGACTGACGGCGCTGGCGGCAATTGTGATGACGACTCTGATGGCGACCCCCGCCGCCGCTCAACCCGCACCGCGCGACATCACCGCGCCGGGCCCGCTCGCTGAGCTGCATGGCACGCTGCTCGACGCGGGCAAGGGCGCGCCGGTGGTGCTGATCGTTCCCGGATCAGGCCCCACCGATCGCGATGGCAACAACCCCCTGGGCGTCAAGGCCGCGCCCTATCGGCTGCTTGCCGACGGGTTGGCGGCACGCGGCATCAGCAGCGTGCGGATCGACAAGCGCGGTCTGTTCGCGAGCAAGGCTGCGATTGCCGATGGCAACAAGGTGACCGTCGCCGATTATGTCACCGATATCCGGGCCTGGGTGGCATCGGCGCGCGCGGCGACCGGTGCCAAGTGCCTCTGGCTGCTCGGCCATAGCGAGGGTGGGCTGATGGTGTTGGCAGCGGGCGACGCGCCCGATGTGTGCGGCATCATCACCGTGTCGGCGGTGGGGCGGCCCTTTGATGTCGTCATCCGCGAGCAAATCCATGCCAACCCGGCCAACGCCGTGGTGTTTGACCAGGTCGACGCCGCGCTCGCCAAGTTGAAGGCGGGCGAGCATGTCGATCCCGCCAGCCTGCATCCGGGGCTGCTCGCGCTGTTCAACCCGGCGGTGCAGGATTATCTGATCGACCTGATCCGCCACGATCCGGCGACGCTCGCCGCGCGGGTAAAAGCGCCGCTGCTGATCGTGCAGGGGTTGAGCGACATTCAGGTGAGCGAAGCTGACGCGCGTGCGCTGGCGGCGGCGAACCCCAGGGCGAAGCTACTCCTGCTGCCGGGGGTCAATCATGTGCTGAAGCAAGTGGGCAATGCCGACCGCAGCGCCAATCTGGCCAGCTATGCCAATCCGGACCTGCCGATCGATCCGGGCGTGGTGGAGGCGGTGGCGGGGTTTGTGAAGGGGGCGCATTAACCTCGCCAACCAAAGCGTTCTCCCTGATCTTGTCGAAGGGCTGTTCTTTCTTGCCTGCGGGACCAGAAGAGCGGTGCTTCGACACGCTCAGCACGAACGGGATGAGTGATTGGCCGGGTGCCGTGCTGCGTGAGATCAGCCCAGCGCCTCATCGAGCAGCCGCGCCAGCCGCAGCCCGGCGCGTTCGACCTGGAGGCGCTGGATCGGCCCCCTCACGCCGTTCGTGTCGAGCGAAGTCGAGACACGGGGACTCGCAGCCCGCCCCTCGACTTTGCTCGGGACGAGCGGGGGAAGGGGTCCTCCGGATAGGTAGATCAGCCGAACGCCTCATCGAGGAGCCGCGCGAGCCGCAGCCCGGCGCGTTCGACCTGCAGGCGCTGGATCGGTACCAGCTTGGCGATCGTCGCATTGTCGATCGCGGCGCGCGCGGTGGGCTTGGTGGTGCAGATGTCCTTCAGGCCCGCGCTCATATAAACCACGTCCTTGCTGACTTGCCAGCTTTCGCGGCTCCAGTCCTCAATCGTGCCGGCTGCGATCGGCGCGGCTTCCTCGGGCGGGTAGGGGCGGACGAGATTGGGCCCGTCGCTGATCGCGCGTTCGGCGAGCGGGCCATCCCAGATGCTGTGGAGATTGAGCCGCTCGGGCGCGTAAATGCCGTAATCGGCGCGCACCTGATTGCCGCCCGCGTCATTATGCTCACCCGAATGGAGCGGCATGTGCAGGTCGCCGACAAAATGGACGAGGAAAGCGAGCGCCATTAACCGCTCGCGCGTCGGCAGAGTCTTGTCCTTGAGCAGCCGCACCTGCCGGTCAATCTGCGCCGACACGCAATTGCCGTCGCCGCAAGCGGGCTTGAGCGTGAAGGGCGCGCAGATATCGACATCCTGATAATGCCAGGCGGCGGTGTAAGAGAAGCGTGGGCCAAGGCCGCGAATGCAATCGGGCCAGACGCTGAGATCGTCGATCCTGGCGGCCTTACAGGTCGGCGTGTCGAGCAGCGGCGCCTTTGCCATCAGGGCGAGCACCTTGGCGCGGGTGGCGGGGGTGACATTGGCCATCGCGATGCGGGCAATGGTGGCGTGTCCAAAAGCGCCATAGGCCAGCACCGGGCGCGGCAGGGCGACGAGCGCGAGAAGGAGCGCGAGCGAGCAGAGGCGGCGAATCATAACGCCCGCTTTATCGGCCCGCGCTCGCCAAGAGAACTGGGCAAGGCATTAAGATTTTGGCCCCGCGCCCTGCCATTGCGAGCCACGCCGCCGTCATTGCGGGCCACGCCCCCGTCATTGCGAGGAGGCGAAGCCGACGAAGCAATCCAGGCTGCGGGCTGGATTGCTTCGGCCTGCGGCCTCGCAATGACGGAGCGGAGTCTCCGACAAGACCGGGCCCAGAGGGCTGAGACGAGACCCGGCCAAGACAAGACCTGACAAAGGCGAGGCCTGACCAAGTCGAAACCCGACTAAGGCGAAACGGCGTCAAGGCGAAAGCCGCCTAATCCTCGTCGCGGTAAATCGCGATGCGGCGCGCGCCGTCGCTTGACGCACGGCCGCGATACATGCCGGTGGTGTTGAAATGCCAGAGCGCCTCACCCGCCGGCGTTACCACGATCACGCCGCCGCTGCCCCCCATCCGCGCGATTTCGGCCAGCGCGGTGGTGGCGGCTTGCTCGGGCGCTTCACCGGCCAGCGCGATGCGCGCGGCGATCTGGTGGCTGACGCCGGCGCGAATGAAATATTCGCCCGATCCGGTGGCGGAGACGGCGCAGACGCTATCGGCCCAGGTGCCCGCGCCGATGAGCGGGGTGTCGCCGATCCGCCCCCAGCGTTTGGCCGTGATGCCGCCGGTCGAGGTCGCGGCGGCGACCTTGCCCGACGCATCGCATGCGACCGCGCCGACCGTGCCGAACTTCATTTCCTCGTCAAACCAGCCCTCGCCCTGTGCTTTCATTTCCTCAAGCTGCTGGCGGCGGCGGGGGATTTCGAACCAACCCTGCTCGGCTTGCTCCAGCCCCTGCTCGCGGGCAAATTGTTCGGCGCCCGCGCCCGAGAGCAAGACGTGCGGCGTTTCCATCGCCTTGCGCGCCAGGCTGACCGGGTGGCGCACCGTGCCGACGCCCGCCACCGCACCCGCGCGCTGGCCATCGCCCGCCATGATCGCGGCATCGAGCGAGACGCCGCCATCATAGGTAAGCACCGCGCCGCGCCCCGCGTTGAAATGCGGATCATCCTCCAGCACGCGCACTGCCGCCTCGACCGCATCGAGCGCTGCGCCGCCCGCCGCCAGCACCGCGCTGCCCGCATCGAGCGCGGCGCTCAGGCCCGCCCGCGCGCCCGCATCTTCCCCGGCGCTGATCCGCTCGCGCGTCATCTGGCCCGCGCCGCCATGCACCGCCAGCACCCATTTAGTCGGGCTTTCGCTCATCGGCTTTTCCTTCAAAACTTTCCCTGCATCGCCGCCCGCGCTATAGGGCGCGCAAACCGCAAGGAAAGCCCCGCATGTCTCTTCGTCCCTGGCGCGACATCATCCGCCGCAAAAGCCGCCAGATCATGGTCGGCAACGTTCCCGTCGGCGGCGACGCCCCCGTCACCGTCCAGACGATGAC
>CANJKQ010000151.1 GCA_947474905.1 Pseudomonadota bacterium
AATGGCCGAAAGCGGCGCCGCAGCGACCCGATCCCTCAGCTGCGGCGGACACATGCCCGCTAACGATCAGGGCCATTTGATGGGAAATTTGGTGCCCCATCAACCACCCAGGCGACCGCAAGTGCTGCCGTCCCAATCGGGCGGCTGAGCGCCCGCCACCCGTTGGCGATAGGCTTGTCGAGAAGGTCACCGACCGTTGCGCCGAGCGCGCGCGTAAGAATGATTGCCGCCCCGAACAGCAGTATACGGCTGACCCGCGTGGCAAATAGAGATCACCCAGAGCCTGTATTACACCTGGTCCAAGGAGTTCTACGCTACTTGGTGTCTGAATCATCGTCTTCGGCCAAGCGGCGCGCGCACATGGCGTGGCATCCCGACGGGCAATCGCTGCCAGGCGCCTGACGGCCGCCCTTGATCGGCAGGGTGATGACGTGGCTGGGATCGCCGCAAATGGGGATGATGATCGTGGCACCCGGGCTCGCGCTGGCGGCCGCGAGCAAGGGCGAGGCCGCAAGCTGCCCAGCAGCCAACGCCACCACCATCCGCGCCGCTGTCTCGCTAGATCGCACTGCTGAACCTTGGCTCGGCGGCGTGGCGATAGGGGTCGAACTGCGCGGCGATGGTGCGCGCATAGGGCAAGCCGCCGTCAGCGATGGTCAGCCGGTCGCCATCGACACGCGCCAGTCCGGCGTCGACAAAGCGGACCAGCCGCGCCTTGATGGCATCGGGCAGGCCTGCGATGCGCGTATGGCCCTGGCACAGCAGCTGCTCGATCGCCTGGCCGATCCGCTGATCGACCGCCGAGCGGCGGATGCCGCGCTCGGTCGCGAACTGGCCGTTGCCGATCCGCAGGTGATAGCGGCCGGCATTCTTCTCATTCTGCAGCAACAGCTTGGGAAAGCTGCTGATTGCCGAGGCGCCAAGCCCGATCAGAACATCGGCCTGATCCTCGGTAAAGCCCTGGAAATTGCGACGCAGACGGCCCGACTGTGCGGCTTGCGCAATCGCGTCGCCAGGCAGCGCGAAATGGTCGAAGCCGATCGGCACATAGCCTGCGCGGGTCAGCCGCTCGAACGCATATTCGGCCTGTGCAAAGCGAGTGAACTGATCGGGCAGCGTCGAGGCGTCGATCTGGCGCTGGCGTGGCACCAAATGCGGCACATGCGCATAGCCGAACACCGCGAAGCGATCGGGGCGAAGCTTCAGTGCCGTGTCCAATGTGTTGGCGAGGCTGGCGATTGTCTGGTGCGGTAAGCCGTACATCAGGTCGAAATTGAGCGAGCGGACCCCGGCGGCGCGCAGCCGCGCGACCACGCAGGCGATCATCTCGGTCGGCTGGACGCGCCCGATCGCGGCCTGGATGTCGGGCTCAAACGTCTGCACGCCCAGGCTGACGCGACTGACATTGTTGCGGCCGATGGCGGCTGCCCATTGCCAGTCGAACCCGCGCGGATCGACCTCGACCGAGACCGATGGTGCATCGAGCCGGAAGGCGCGCGCCAGGCGCAGCATCAGCGCGTCAAAATCCTCCGGCGCCAGCGCGTTCGGGCTGCCGCCGCCCCAGGCGATCCGGCCGACAACGCCCCTGCCGCGAAGCGCCGCACCGACCATGTCTATCTCTTCGCCCAGCCGCTGCAGATAGGCCTGGACGCGGCTGGTGCGGTTGGCCGCACCCGTGTTGCAGCCGCAATACCAGCACAGCTCGTGGCAATAGGGCACGTGGAGATAGAGCGACACCGGCGTATCCAGCGCCACGTTGCGCAACGCCACTGCCATGTCCGACGGGCCGACATCGCCGGCAAATTCGGCGGCGGTTGGGAAGCTGGTGTAGCGCGGCACCGGCTGGCTCAGCAGATCGGGATAGTAAGACCACATGCAACGCTGATTGCACGACGCGCAGCTACCATAGTTGACGCGGATCAAAGCCGGTGCCGGTGCCGGCCCATATTTCCCCGCCCAGCAACCGCAAAAGGGGACATATGATGAAGCTGGCTGGTTCATTGATCGCACTGGCGATCGGCGCAGGCATGATCGCGGCGCCCGCATCGGCAAAGGAAGGCGAGGGGCTGAAGGCGCACGACGTGCTGCTGCGCGTGCGCGGCATCTGGGTCGCGCCCAATGGCACGTCGGACGGGATCGTGCCGACTTTGCCGGGCGACCGGCTGAGCGTGCACGACTCGTTCGCGCCAGAAGTTGACGTTACCTGGATGGCGACCAAGCATATCGGTTTCGAGCTGATCGCGGCGACCACGCGGCACACCGCGCATGGCAAGGCGGGCGTCACCGCCACGCTGGGGCCAGTCGTCAACACCTGGGTGCTGCCACCGACGCTGACCGCGCAATATCATCTCAACTCGAACGGCAAGGTGCGGCCCTATGTCGGCGCGGGCATCAACTATACCGTGTTCTGGAACGAGAAGGCGACGACGCAGCTGACCAACGCCGTCGGGCCAACCCGCGTCCACATCAACGACAGCGTCGGCTACGCGCTGCAGGGCGGTGTCGACATCGACATCAACAAGCGGTTCTTCCTCAATCTCGACGCCAAATATGTCGACATGAGCCCGCGCGCGACCATCTACACGACCGCGCTCGGCACGCAGACGGTGAAGACGCGGATCAGCCCGGTGATCGTGGGCGTAGGCTTCGGCATCCGGCTGTAGAAAAGGGGCGAAGGCCGGATTGCCGAGGGGGCGGGCAGCAATGTCCGCCCCTTTTCTGCGCGAATGTTCCCGAATGTTCGCAGTGACCAGGGGGGTCTAAAGTGACCGGTTTTCGGCGCAGCGCTTTTGGCGAAGCGGCCGGGGTTGCGCGTTGGCAGCGATGAAGACGGACGGTGTGAAAGAGCGGTGACCAGAGTACCAGCATGCTCGGCTGTAGGACAGTGGACCGGCAGCTTGCGCCTCAATAGCGAATCCTCCCTCTCCCCTTGCGGGAGAGGGATGCGTAGACTTGGCAGCTTGCTGCCTAGTCGGAGCTGGGTGAGGGGTAGTCGGCTGCATGGTAGCCGCGCGGCGCCTTCGCGCCGCTCACCCTCTCCAAGCTGCGCTAGCGAGCAAGCTCGCAAGCTTCGCTATCCTCTCCCATCAAGGGAGAGGAGGTTGGTCTGCTTCCCACCCCATAACTGCCCCCGAACCCTACCCCTCCTCATCCTCGATCAGCACCCTCAGCGCGGCGCCGTCTAGGTCATCGAACTGGCCCGAGCGCGCCGCCCAGAAGAACGCCGCGAGTCCCAGCAGCCCCAGGCCGAGTGCGATCGGCAGCAGGAAGGCGATGCCGGTCATCGTGTGCACCCGCGCAGCCGCAGCGCATTGGCGACGACGATCAGCGACGATCCCGACATCGCCAGCGCGGCGATGAGCGGGGTGACAAGCCCGGCCATCGCCAGCGGCACCGCCAGCACGTTATAGCCGATCGCCAGCGCGAAATTCTGGCGAACGACCGCCATCGTGCGCCGCGCGGCGACGATCGCGATCGGCACCGGTGCCAGCCGATCGCCGAAGAACACCAGATCGGCGGCGAGCTGGCCGACATCGCTGGCGGTTGCGGGCGCCATCGCGACATAGGCGCGCTTGAGCGCCGGCCCGTCGTTCAGACCGTCGCCAACCATCAGCACACGCTTCCCCTGCGCGCCCAGCCGATCCAGCAGCGCGAATTTATCGGCGGGCGACATGCTCGCGACGGCCGGAATGCCGAGGGTGCGGGCGAGCGCGGCCACCGGCGCGGCGCGGTCGCCTGACACGATCATCGGGTTCAGGCCGAGCGCCGCCAGTTGATCGATGGCGGCTGCCGCATCGGGTCGTGGCGTGTCGATGAGGTGGATCAGGTACGGCGGTCGGTCAGCGAAGCGGAAGGCAGTGACGATTGCGCTGCTGTCCGTGCTTAGCCCGATCCAGTCGGGGCGGCCGAGCCATGCCGCTTCCCCGTCGATCCTGCCCGAAATGCCGCTTCCCGCCTGTTCGACAATGTCAGTCAACGCCGCCGGTACAGCATCGGCAAGCGCTGCGGCGATCGCCTGGGCGTGCGGGTGGCGGCTGGCGCGCGCCAAGGCGGTGAGCGCGGCGCGTTCGTCCGCCGCGCCGGGCACACCCGCGATCGGCGTCAATTGCGCAAGCGTGACCGTGCCGGTCTTGTCGAGCAGCGCGGTATCGGCTTCGGCCAGTCGCTCAAGCGCCGATCCGTCCTTGATCAGCACGCCCGCGCGCATCAACGCGCCCGAGGCAACGACCTGGGCGATCGGCACCGCGAGCCCGAGCGCGCAGGGGCAGGTGATGATCAGCACGGTGATGGCGATGATCAGCGCCTCCTGCCAGGCCAGGCCGAAGGCGATCCAGCCCAGGAACGTCTCCAGCGCGGTGGCGTGAACCAGCGGCGCATAGAGCTTCGCGGCGCGGTCCGACAATTTGACATAGCGCGAGCGGCTCTCGACGGCCTGGGCCATCAGCTTGTCGATCTCGTCGAGCAGCGTGCCGGTGCCGGCCGCCTCGACGCGGACCGACAGGGCGCCGGACAGGTTCATCGTGCCGGCATGGACCTGTC
>CANJKQ010000152.1 GCA_947474905.1 Pseudomonadota bacterium
AGTTGGGCGGCGCGCTCGCCGGCGCCTTCGCGCACAGCTTCGAGGATGCGAGGCTTGGTGATGCGGCCGAGATAGTTGGCGACGGTCGGCCGCCACCCGGCTTCGGCCATATCGAGCCCGACCGCCAGCGACAGGCGATCGGCTTCGGCGATGCGCTGTTCGATACTATGCGCCGAGACACGGCCGCCGTAGCGATCGGCCCGCTCATAGAGCGCATTGACGCCGAACGAAGCGCAATGGGCGAAAAGTTCGGCCTGTTCGGGGCCGGTCAGTGCGGCCAGCCCATCCCAGAGATCGGCGACTTTGGCCGGGAGCCGTTTGCGCCAGCTATCGTGCCGGGCCTCGATCGCCTTGGCATAGACGCTGTCGCGCAACCCTTCGGGCTGCGAATGGAAGGTCGTGCCGCGCACGCTGACCTCCATCGCGAAGCCATACTGGCTGCCGCCGTAGAACACGTCCTGGCAGAACTTGTGCAGGACGGCGACGAAGGCGACCGAGGGATCGGTGGCGAGCTTGTCGCGGAGCGCGAGGGTGCGATCGGCGGTCAGCTCCGTGATCAGTCGATCGGGGAGCGGCTTGATCGTGTCGTCCTCGTCCTCCTCCTCGGGCTCGGCAGGTTTGCCGCAGATGGTGATGACCGCGCGCTGGACCGAAGGCGACGCCGGATAGTCAGCGTCATCGTCGCCGCCATCCTGCTCTTCACCCTCGCCATCGCCCGCCTGGTTGGCGATCTCGTCCTCGGGTCGGACATAGCCGCGGTCGATCGACAGCGTGCCGTCGGCGTCCAGGCTGACGAAGACCCCGGCGATCGCGATGTCGGCGGGTTCGTAGTGGACCGGCCGCTCGTCGAAGCTGGCGAGCGCGGTTTCGATTTCGCCAAGGCGCTGATCGATCTCGTCCGGCAACTCGTCGGCGTTCTCATATTCGGCCTCCAGCTTGGCGCACTCGGCGTTGAGCGCCTCGATGGTCGCCTGTTCGTCAGCCGTCAGGTCGAGCGGCGTGCCCACGATCTCGCGCAGGCCGTGGGTGGCGCCATAGGGGAAGCTCATCGCCACCTCGATCCATTTCCAGCCTTCGCCGGCGATCGCTTCGGCGGAGGCTTTCAGCTTGTCGGCGACCAGGCGATCGAGCAGCGCAGGATCCTGCAGCCAGCCGCCGTCGTCATCCTGGAAGAGATCGCGCAGCACGCAGCCGCCGTTGGTTTCATAGGCATCGATGCCGACGAATACGGCCCGCTTGTCGGATGCGCGGACGGCGGTCTCGGTCAGCATGCGCCGGATCTGGTAGGGTTCCCTCTGCCAGCTATTGCGAACCGACTCCCAGACCTGCTCCTGACGCGCATGATCGTTGGTGACGGTGAAGGCCATGAGCTGTTCGAGCGTGATGCCGTCCTCGGCATAGATATCGAGCAATGACGGCGAGACGGCCGCGAGGCGAAGCCGCTGCTTCACGACCTGGACGGACGCGAAGAATGCAGCCGCAATCGCCTCCTCGGTCATGCCCTTCTCGCGCATCGCCTGGAACGCGCGGAACTGGTCGAGAGGATGCAGCGGGGCGCGTTCGATATTCTCGGCCAGCGACACCTCGTCGACGAGGATGTCGGCATTGGCGTCCGACACCACGCACGGCACCTTGGAGGTCTTGGTGAGGCGCTTCTGCTTGACGAGGAGCTGCAGCGCGCGGAAGCGACGCCCGCCCGCCGGCACTTCGTACATGCCGGTTTCCTGGCCGTCGGCATCGAGCACCGGCCGGACGTGGAGGGACTGGATGAGACCGCGCCGGGTGATCGACTCGGCCAGCTCGTCGATCGAGACGCCAGCCTTGACGCGGCGGACGTTCGACTGGCTCAGCACC
Organism: Pseudomonadota bacterium; assembly: GCA_947474905.1. The sequence continues at coordinate 1,855 of CANJKQ010000152.1, forward strand.
AGCTTGTTGAAGGGGATGTCCTGCGCCGACGACAGGGTGATCTTCTGAATGGCAGTTGCCATGAGACTTACTCCGCGACGGGCGCCGAAAGCCTCTCTCTCGACCCTAAACCCGTCACGAAGCGAAGCACCGCCCTCTCACTCTAGGAGGGCAGCGACACCATCAAACGCCATCGGTAAGGTCACTGCCAGAACCGGCGATGATCCCGCGCCAGTCCTTCGTATTCGCCCATGACGGCTTGATGCCGCCCTAGAAATTCGAGCGCGGTTCGATGCCGAGGAAGCGGATCATGTTGTCGGGCGCGACGAAGTTGACACCCGAACCCAAGCTGCGGTCGCCTGTTGCGACGAGGCGGCGGAAAATCGCTACCTTGTCAGGATGCATGGGGGCGCCGCCCCACACAGCGTCCTGTACATATCGCGCGATGAAACCGGCGAGGACGTCGGCGACCTGAATGCCGATAGAATCGTGCGATCGCTGGAATTGCAGGTCGGCCGCCTGCGAGAATTCGAAGTCGGCCGTCTGCAGGGGCAATTTCACGCCAAGCTGCGCCAGGTCCTCTGCGAGCTTCTTGTTGTGCAGAAGAATGTCTCCGAACTGCAATTGCTCGTCGTGGAACAGCGTCACGCCGGAAACCTGCTTTCGCGCGAAGCGATTGATCCGGGCGTAGATGTTGGTGAACGATGTCAGGTTCGGCAGAACCCAGAGCAGCTTCCCGGCGGGATTCTTGTCGGGAATCGGTAATGCCCGCTCGACGGCCTTGGCTTTCGGCAGCTTGCGGAAGTCCTTCAAGCTGTCGCGCGCAAAACGGATGATCCCCGCCGCCACGTCAGTAGGCGGAACTCCGCTTCCCTGCGCCCACCGAATTATTTGCTTGTAAAGTTCGCGTATTTCCGCGTGGTCTCTGCTTTGGCAACATGCGGCAAAGGCGTGAGCCAGCTCGGGAGGTGCATATAGCGCCATGTAGTTCGCCATAACGCCCTTCATCCAAAGGGCGCCAGGTTGAGTGTCACATTCCCCCACATAGGGCACCACCATTCGCTCGATGATGTTCACGACAACGAAGAAGTGCTTGTCGACAAGCTCGATAAAGATTGGGGCGCGGCGCGTCTCAAGGAGGTCCAGAAGATCAAAGATGAAGCGCGGCTTGTCATAAGCCTGTTTTGATTTGAGCTCCGACGACTGGATGCGGTGCGCCTTTTTTAGTGCGCCCAATTTATCGGTGAAGTCCTGGTCGAGCGTGCAGCCGAATGCAGCCAAGGCGAACATGCGCTGTTCGACGAAGTAGGAGTCGATTTTGACCGTGCTCAGGTCGCCGGTATTGCCGCTTTCATCGATGTAATATTCCGCAGGCGCCTGCTCTAGCATTCTGTATCCAGTCGCTCGTTTGGCGATTGTGCTCCATGCCGCACCACTGAATAGGTGACCTGGATCTGGGCCACAAGACAGCCCGGAAACAGTATGGCTAGGGGACGCAAAGCCGGAGACACGGACAACCGCATCTCCGGCATTGCGGGGATCAGGCGGCGCGATCGAGCAGCTTCTTGGCCTTGCCTTCGAGCTCGAGCCGCGCGTCCTGGTGGGGCTTGTCGCGCGCGACGGCGGTGATGCCCTGGACGAAATCGAAGATGCTTTCCGGCGGGCGGCCTTCCTCGGCCAGCACCGCGTCGATGATTTTGCCCGTCTCGGCTTTCGAGAAGCCGCGGCGGCGCAGGAATTCGGTGCGCTCTTCGTCCTTGTGCGCGACGATGCGTTCGCGCGCCGCCTTGATGCCGGTGATGAACGGCTGCGGTGAGGAGTCCGCGAAGCTGAGCAAGGCCGGCGCCGCCTCATGGGCGAAGCGCGAAGCGGCGTATTTGGAATGGCGGATGGAGATCTCCTCGAAATCTTCGACGCCCCACAAATTGCGATTCTGGCACACGGCCCTGAGATAGAAGGACGCGATACCAAGGGTCTTGGCGCCCACTTCGCTGTTCCAGGCATAGAAGCCCCTGAAATAGAGATCGGGCGATCCATCCGCGAGCTTGCCGGCTTCGATCGGATTCAGATCGTCGACGAGGAAAAGGAAGACGTCGCGATCGGAAGCGTAGAGCGTCGTGGTGTCCTTGGTGATGTCGACGCGCGGATTATAGACGCCGGTCGACCAGTCGAGGACACCGGGCACTTTCCAACGGGTGTCGCCGGTGCCGTTGCCGGCGATGCGCTGCACGGCTTCGACCAGCTCGTGGTCGTAGATCCGGCCGTAGTCGGGGCCGGTCACGGCGCGCAGCTCGACGCGGCCGTCGTCGGTCTCGAGGGTCTTGATCTGCTCGGCGCGGTGGGCGGTCAGCCCATATTGCAGGTTGATGCCGGCGAGCGCGGCGGGGAGCTGCCGCAGATAGGCGGCCGGCGCGCCGACCTGGCTCGCGAGCTGACCGAAACTCCAGTGCGTCGGAGCGATGGGCTTGTCGGCGCCTGGTAGGATCAGGGCAAGCCGTTCGGGATCGGTGCGGCTGGCTTCGACATGGATAAGCGCGGATTCGACAACGCGCGTTCGGCTGCGCTCGGTGCGCTCGCGGACGGTCCGGCCGAGTTCGGCGAGCGAGAGATAGCGCTCGTCGTCGGGTCGCGAGAACCACTCCGAGGAAACCCGACCGATGCGCTCGCCGCGGTTGATGTCCACCTTCCAGCCGCCACTCA
>CANJKQ010000153.1 GCA_947474905.1 Pseudomonadota bacterium
CGTCGGCGCCGACACAGCCCCGGACTGAAGTTGCTTTGCCAGGTCGGCCGGATCGGGCAGGGTCGATGCGTAAATGATCCGCAACAGCGCCATCTCGCACGCCTCGATCGGCAAGGCAGCGCGGCCGACTTCGTCATGCCCCTTGAGCAGCAACTGCCACAGCCGGTGCAACGCGCCATGGGGGAGCGTGGTCGCCCAATCGGCGAGCGCCTGACGCTCCTCCAGCGACTGAGCAGCATCGGGCGGCGTGCCAATTTTGGCGAGGGTAACCGCATGCACCATCTCAAGCAGCGCGCGCAGCACGGCCTGGGGATCGACCCCTAGTGCGTATTGACGGCGGAGCAGCGCGAGCGCCCCCGCTGCGTCGCCCGCCAGCAGCAAACCCATCAGCTCGCGCATCGCGCCCCGATCCGAAAGGCCAAGCATGTCGCGCACCGCCTCTGCCTCGACACGACCGCCCGCCATGTCGGCATGGGCAATTGCCTGGTCGAGCATCGACAGCCCGTCGCGCGCGCTGCCTTCCGCCGCACGGGCGATCAGCGCCAGCGCTTCGGGGTCAGCCTCCACCCCTTCTGCCTCCGCCACTGCCGCGAAATGCGCGCCGAGCTTGTCGGCGGGAATCCGGCGCAAATCGAACCGCTGGCAGCGCGACAGCACCGTTACCGGCACCTTATTGACCTCGGTCGTCGCGAACAGGAATTTTACGTGCGCCGGTGGCTCCTCCAGCGTCTTCAACAGCGCGTTGAAGGCGTTTTTGGAGAGCATATGGACTTCGTCGACGATGTAGATTTTGTACCGCGCGCTGACTGCGGCATAGCGCGAGGCATCGATAATCTCGCGCACGTCATCAACGCCGGTATGGCTCGCCGCGTCCATTTCGATCACATCGATATGGCGGCCTTCGGCGATGGCGCGGCAGGGCTCGCAGACGCCACAGGGATTGATCGTCGGTCCGCCCTGCCCGTCCGGCCCGATGCAATTCAGCGCTTTCGCAATCAGCCGGGCGGTCGAGGTCTTGCCGACCCCGCGCACGCCGGTGAGCAGAAAAGCATGCGCCAGGCGCCCGCGCTGGATGGCATTGGCGAGCGTCTGCACCATCGCATCCTGACCGATGAGCTCGGCAAAGGTCTGCGGCCGATATTTGCGCGCGAGCACGCGATAGGCATCGTTGCGTGGCGGCTGAGGCGGCTCGCCAAGATCAAAGCCGGGATCAGAGAAGGAGTCGTCACTCACGCCCCCCATCTAGGGGCGGGGATGAGGCCGGGGCAATGGGGAAGTGCACCTGCGATGCGCGCCGCAGTAAAGCGGCGGCGTCGGACGGGGCTTTGCGCCCCGCCGGCGGCGTCTGCCGCCATTGCTCGCAACGACTTCGTTGCCGCTTTTGCGACAGGCGGTGGGAGCCGGAACGACCCGCAGCGAAAATCGTTACGGCTGCTTCTTTCCAGACCTGACCGGGTTGGCGACGGCTACGTCCGCCCGACTCCCGCGCGCCATATGGCGAAGCCGGGCGGACTGATCAAGGACTTACCAGCGCACCGTGCGGCAATAGCGGACATGGCGATGGCCCTGCCAGCGCACCTTGCACACGCGGCGGACATGGCGGCGGGCACCATGGTCGTCATCGCCGCGCACGTCGTGACGCTCCTCGGTATGGACGACGCGATGCTCGGTCACGACCGTGCGTTGCTGCGCCAGAGCGGCGGTTGGCATGGCGACGGGGACGGCGGCGAACGCCAGGGCAGACAAGATGACGGGCAGCTTCATGGGCATGGCTCCTCTCACAGACATCGCTTTGACCAGACGGCCAAGCGTGGCTGCGGAACGATCAGCGCCCCTGCATGTTCCGAAATTGCCCGGGGATTTTAACCGTCAGCTCGGCAAGCTCTGCCGACAGGATGATCTGGCAAGCCAATCGGCTGGTGCGGGTGGCGCCCAAAGCGAGGTCGAGCATGTCTTCCTCATCGGCGCTCGCGGCAGGTAGTTTCGCGAAGTCATCGGGCGCGACGATGACATGGCAGGTCGAACACGCCATCTGCCCTTCGCATGTCCCTTCAAGCGGTTGCCCATCGGCCTGCGCAACGTCGAGCAGCCGCGCCCCCACCGCCGCTTCCACTTCACGCACCGTGCCATCCGTGGCGATGAAACGGACCTTGGTCATGCAACGCCCTGCGCACAGGCAGCGGCATTGATGCGGTCGATCGCGGTCACCAATTCCTCCTCGCTCGTATAACGGCCATACCCCAGGCGGATGCTCGACTTGATCGCGGCATCGTCAAGCCCCAGCGCCGCCAGCACATGGCTTGGCCGCCCCGAGCCGCTCGCGCAAGCCGAACCCGCCGAAAAGGCGATATCGCGCAGCTCGGAGATCAGGCGCGCCACGTCGAGCCCGGCGCGCCGCACGTTGAGGTTGCCATGATAGCGCGCACCGGTTGCGCCGTTGATCGACCAGCCTGGCCTCAGCCGTGCCACCGCCTGCGACCATAGTCGCTCGACATGAGCGCGATCGGCATTGGCCTGCCGCGCCATCAACGCCGCTGCCGCGCCAAAGCCCGCACACAGGGCCGGTGACAATGTGCCCGATCGCCCCGCCGCTTCCTGCCCGCCGCCGTGGAGCAACGGCGCCAACGTCACCCCGTCGCGCACCCACAGCGCGCCGATTCCCTTGGGGCCGTGAATCTTGTGCGCAGAGATTGCGATCAAATCCACCGCGTCCGGCACCGGCAACCGCCCATAGCCCTGCACGGCGTCGCACAGCATCAACGCGCCCGCGCGATGGGCCAGATCGGCAAGCGCGGCGACCGGCTGGAGCACGCCGATTTCGTTGTTGACCAGCATCGCTATGACAAGCGCCGTGCCGGGCTGGATAGCCTCGGCAGCGGCATCGAGATCGACAAGTCCTTGCTCGTCAACGGGCAGCAACACCACCTCGCGACCGCCCCTGCCCAGCGCCTCGACGGTATCCAGCACAGCGGCATGCTCGGTCGCGATGGTGACGATGCGGCCTGGTGCTACGCCCTTGATCGCCCAGTTGAGCGCCTCGGTCGCACCACCGGTAAAGCTGACGGTGCCGCGCTGGGGTAGCAGCGCTGCGACCTGCTCGCGCGCGGCCTCGACCGCGGCCTTGGCCGCCCGGCCCGGCGCGTGCGAGGAATGGGGATTGGCGTGCTGGCGCTCAAGCCAGGGCAGCATCGCCTGCAACGATTCGGGGGCGAGCGGCGTGGTCGCCTGGTAATCGAGGTAAATCATGCCCGCAGCGCCGCCTGATGCGCGACTTCCAGCCAAGCCTCGAGAAAAGCATCGATCTCCTGCGGCGTCGTGTTCCAGCCGAAGCTCACCCGGATAGTGCGGGACGCGGTGTCCTCATCCACCCCGAACGCCGCCAGCGCGCGACTGCGCTTCAGCGTCCCCGACGAGCAGGCGCTTCCCGCCGACACGGCAAACCCCATCGCGTCGAACCGAATCAGCTGCGCGGCGGCGGAAAGGTGCGGCATGGCGATGGCGAGGATGTGGCTGGCCTGGCTTCGGGGAGCAATAATGCTTCCCTCACGCCCGATGGCATTTCTGAAATCGGATCGTTCCTCGGCAATGGTCAGCCACCGCTCCCAGCCACCCGCCTCCAGCGCTGCGGCAAAGCCAAGAATGGCGGGCAAATTTTCGGTCCCCATCCGATAGCCGAACTCATGCCCGCCCACCGGCTCGAGCTGCGCCAGATCGCGCACCAGCAACGCACCGACGCCGACTGGACCGCCAAGCTTGTGCGCGGAGACAACCGCCATGTCGACATAGGAAGGGACTTGGCCCTGCGCCTGCGCACAATCCGCCAGAACTATGCCGCCGGCGGCGTGGACGAGGTCAACTGCGTCATTGCGTTCGACGCCCCATAGGCTGGGCGAGGTTCCCGTTTCAGAATTGACGCTCTGAATCGCGACAACCGCCCGCTCGCCCTTCGCCAGCATTGCGGCAAGCGCGTCCTCGTCCACCTCGCCCTCGCGGATCGGCACCACCGCTGCGCCCGGCGCCGCGCGGAACACCGCGTCATGCTCGACCGCGCTGACGATGCGCCGCTTGGCCTTGGCCCGGTTGAGCGCGATCCACAGTGCCTCGCTCGCCCCGCTGGTGAAGATCAGCTCGCCCGTCCAGCCCAGCGCCGCCTTGATCCGCGCCCGCGCGTCTTCGAGCGCCGCGCGCGCCGCCCGCCCTTCCGCGTGCGGGCTTGAGGGATTGGCCCAGCGTCGCATCCCCTCCTCCACCGCCGCGATCGCTTCGGGCCGCATCGGGGTGGTAGCCGCATGATCGAGATAAATGCGTTTGCTCACAGCCCTGACGCTGTATCGCTTCGTCGCGATTGCGCCAATTGCCGCGATGCTTATATAGCGCGCACTTTATTCGCGCCTCCCGCGCGCCCTTTCTTGGCGATAGGTTCCATGCCCGAAGTCATCATTCCCGGCCCCGAAGGCCGTCTCGAAGGCCGTTTCGCTCCCGCGCCGCGCCCGCGCGCGCCGGTCGCGATGATCCTCCACCCCCACCCCC
>CANJKQ010000154.1 GCA_947474905.1 Pseudomonadota bacterium
CAGGCAAGGATCGTCTGCGGGTGGAACGCGTCGAACATGTCGATCGAGACATAATAAGGCGAGGTATTGTGGTAATTATCGGCGCAATGGACGATCAGATAGCGCGCGGTGTTGCGCACATCCGCCGCCTTCAAGATCGAGCCGAGCATCGGCCCCTGCCATTTGCCGATCGCGCTCCACCCCTCGACACAGTCATGCCGGGTGATCTGGGCGCGATTGGGCAGCGACTTTAACTGCGCCAGGCTGATGTCGAGCGGGCGATTGACCATCCCGTCGATCCTGAGCTTCCAATCGGCGAAGTTGTTGGCGACATGCGCGTCATATTCGGGCTTGTTGGGGTTTGAGCTGCCATTGACCCGGAACACCGGCGACATTTCGCTGGGCGAAAATTCCTTTGCCAGCGAGTCATGGCTCGACAGGGCGCGTTGCAGCGACCCGTGGATGCCGTCTTCCGCATAGATGATCTTGCGCACGCTATCATTCTGGATCAGCCGGTCGCACCCCGACAGCAGCAGCCCCGCGCCCGTCGCCGCGCCGGTCACCAGCGTCCGGCGGGTAAGTATCGTCGTCATCTCAATGCTCCTCAGGGACGCGCCACCAGCCGGTGAACATAGATTTCACTTCGTTCCACGCCCCCGCCAGGATGACGAGCGCGAGATGGACGATGATGAAGCCGATGATGCCCAGCATCGCGAGAAAATGGATCGAGCGTGCCGATGCCCGCCCGCCAAACAGCTCGACCAGCCACGGCCACGCGGCGTCCATGCCGGGCGACAGCGTGAGGCCGGTCAGGATCACCAGCGGGATCAGGATGAAGATGGCGCTGGCATAAGCGATTTTCTGCAACACGTTGAACGCGCCGGGATTGGCGGGGTCGTGAAAGCGGAACGCGGCATGTTCCTTGATGTCATACCAAAGATGCGCCGGGCTCAATTCCTTTGCCTTGATCGTCAAATCGCGCTGGAAATGCCGGTTCAGCAGGCTGACAATCATGAAGATCAGCAGGTTGAAGGCCAGCACCAGCGCGAAAAACAAATGCCAGCGCCGCGACAGTGACAGGTTGTAGCTGCCGGGAATGGTCATCCAGCTGGGCCAGTGCGGCAGATCGAGCCAGGCATGATCGACATTGGCGCCATAATCACCCCAATTGAGGTGCGGATAGGCATTGAGGATGCCCAAGCCACTGCCGATCATGACGAAAATCGCAAAGACATTGGTCCAGTGCCAAAGCCGCGTCATCAGCTTGTGCTTGTAGAGAAAGCTGCCGGCAACCGGCGCGCTGGTGGCAGCCGGAGCGGGCGCCGCCGGTGCCGCCGGCTCACCCGCGACAGGGTCCATCGTTACATCGTTCATGCCGCCTGCTTCTCCCATGGCCAAATCGCGGGCCGCTGCATATCTCGGCCTACGGTGGCCGATAATGACGGGATACGGAAGACCCCATGACCAAGACGCCAGAGCACCATTTCTACGAGCCAAGGCACGGCCACGGCCTCGCCCATGATCCGCTGAACGCCATCGTCGCGCCGCGCCCGATCGGCTGGATCAGCAGCGTGAGCGCAACAGGAACCTATAACCTTGCGCCCTACAGCTTCTTCATGCTGTTCAACTATTCACCGCCGATCATCGGCTTCGCGTCGATCGGCTGGAAGGACAGCGCAGCCAATGCCGAGGCGACGGGCGTTTTCGTGTGGAATCTGGTGACGCGCCCGCTTGCCGAGGCGATGAATGCGTCATCGGCGATGGTGGCGGCAGAGGTGGACGAATTCGCCCTTGCCGACCTCTCCCCCGCGCCCTCGCGCCTGGTCGCGGCGCCGCGCGTGGCACAAAGCCCGGTGGCGTTTGAATGCCGCCACACCCAGACGCTGCGGCTGACCGATGCCGAGGGCCGCGAGACGCCGAGCAGCCTCGTGCTCGGCGAAGTCGTCGGCATCCATATCGATCCCGCGCTGATTCGCGACGGCAGCTATGACACGCTCGCCGCCGATCCGGTGATGCGCGGCGGCGGCTGGGGCGATTATTTCACGCTGAACTCGGACGGCCGGTTTCAGATGCGGCGACCGGGCTAGCCGCGTCGGGCATCACCGCCACGCGCCACAAATAGCCCGCGCGGATAACGAACAGGCCCAGCGCCGTCAGCAACGCCGACACGCCCGCGCCGATCAACCCCACCGTCTTGAGCAGGATCAGGCTGAGCAGCACCGCCGTCACCATGCCGATCACATTGGTGATCGCATAGGCGCGGTCGCGCCGCGTGCTGGTGATGCCGACGTTGAGCATGTCCGACCCTGCGCGCACCACCGCCGCCAGGAGCAGCAGCACCAGCAGGAGCCGCGCCGGCGGAAAGCGCCCGGGCTTCAGCGCCACAATTGCCTCGGTCGCCACAAACAGCACCACGCTCAACACACCCGCATAGAGCAGTGTGCGACCGACCTCGCGCACCAGCAGCGCGCGCCATGCCGCCGGGCTGTCGTCGCGATGCGCGCGAAACAGGCGGGGCAACGCCACTTGCACGATCGCCGTCGACACCAGGGTCTGTAGCGCGTTGGTGATCGACCAATAGAAGCTGTAAATCCCGGTTGCCGCCAGCCCCAGCACGGCGCTGACCACGAAACGGTCGACATAAATAAGGCCGACAAGCCCCAGATCGCTGAAATAGATGAACCAGCTCTGGCGCAATCGCGCCGCCAGCGTGCGCGGCACCGCGAGCGGCTGGCGCCAGCCCTGAATGACCGGCCAGTGGCGCAGGCAATAGGCCAAAAGGCCCAGCGACAGGATGTGGCTCGCCACCCAGCTTGCAAAGATCATGTCGAGCGTTCGCGTCGCTGGCGCCACCAGCCCCACCAGGATCAGCGGCGGGATCCACAGCGCCGATCGCACGAACACGATGAGATTAGCCTGAAAGGCAAGCTCCAGCCCGATCAGCGCCATATAGCTGTCGAGGCCCAATGTCTCGAACCACAGCAGCGCGATGATCAGCGCCAGCGTCGTCGCATCGGTCGACGCCAGCCCCGGCGCGATCGCCACCACCGCCAGCGCCACCGCCGTCACCAGCGCGAGCGACCCGATCGTCACCGTCAGCCGGGCGCGGATCAGCGGCATCGCCTGGTCGGGCGCCAGCCCCACCACGTCGCGCGACAGGAAATAATTGAGTCCCCACCCGACCGCGGCAGGCAAGATGCCGATCGCCCCCAACGCCAGCCCGAACACGCCCGCCGCGCGCAGCCCCAGCATGCTGACGACGTAAAATGACAAGGCAAAGCGACACAGCAATGTCGCGCCGCGAATCGCGAGATTGGCAAGACCACCGGTGGCAAGCTGGCGCAGGCGGGACGGCATGATCGCGCTTCGTTTCCCCTGTCGTTACGGCATCGGCGCGCGCGGCGCGTTGATCAGCGCGATCAAGGCGTCCGCGCTCTGCGCCCAGGAATAATCGGCGGCGCGCGCCTGACCCGCTGCCGCCAGCCGCGCCCTTAGCGCCGCATCGTCCAAAATCGTCCGCATCGCCACACCGATCGAGCCCGCATCATGCGGGTTGCAGAACAGCGCGGCGCTGCCGCACACCTCGCGCAGCGCGGGAATGTCGCTGGCGATGACCGGGCAGCCGAGCCGCATCGCCTCCAAGGGCGGAATGCCAAAGCCTTCATATAGGCTGGGGAACACCAGCGCGCGGGCATGGGCGTACAGCGCGATCAGCGCGTCATCGGGGAGGCGACCGGGCAGCACGACGCCGTCGGGCACGCCCGGCACGCCGTGTTGGGCAAAGGATTTGACCGGGGCGCCAACCAGCACCAGCCGCTCATCGGCGCGTCGCACCGCGCTGAACGCCTCGATCACCCTCGGCAAATTCTTGTTGGGCGCGAACGAGCCGACGAACAGCAGATAAGGCGCGCCCGCCAGTCCCAGGTCGGCGACGATCGCGGCTTGCGTCGCGGCATCGCCGACCACGACATGATCGGCGGCATTACCGATAATGCCAATGCGGTCCGCCGCCACCTTGAGCCGCACGGCCAGCCGGTCGCGCGAAAAGGCCGACACCGTCGCCAGCCGCGTTCGCCGCGCCAGCAACCGCCCCAGCAGCTGATGGACCAGCCGATAGCGCGCCGAGAAATTCTGCGGCAAATCATAAACCAGCGCATCGTGGATCACCGTCAGCGATGGCCCGCCGATGACCGGCCCCGAATTGCACAGATTGATCAGCAGCCCGTCGCGCGCGGCCCGGGCGAGCTCGGTCTGCTCCCACAAATGCCCCTGGCGATGGCCAATGCGCCGAAAATCAAATGCGGGCCATTGGTGGGTCGGGGTCACGCCTTCAGGGGCAAGTACGGTCCAACGCTGGCCAGGCAAGTCCCCCCTTGCCAGCCGCTGATGCACGGCGTCGAGCACGCGCCAGGCAAAACGTTCCACCCCGCTGGTCGTCCGCCCCAAAAAGCGGCCATTGACATAGATGTTTGGGACCATCGCCGGACCGGGCATGGCGTGGACGACCCTTTCGCCGGGGAATATTGGCACCATAACGAAGTCGACCGC
>CANJKQ010000155.1 GCA_947474905.1 Pseudomonadota bacterium
AAAGCCGAAGGATTTTACCGCCAGCGTCGGCTCGCCCAGCCCCTCGCCGCCGAACGTCATGCGGATGATATGGGCGAGCTCGTTGGCAGTGAGATCGGTCGTATCGATCAGCCGGTTGGCCCATTGCCGCAGCGGCGCCAGCAATTCGCGTTCGCGGGCAATGCCATCGGCGACCGGCCGGTCGAGGGCGAGCGGGTGGCGGCGGCGGGTTTCGGAAAAGCGGCGCTCCAGCTCGGTGCCGGCGCAATCGAGGAACAGCACGCCGACATCATCGCCGCGTTCCTCGCGCATCCGCTTGATGCGTCGCACGACGCCTTCGGGGTCAAAATCGCGCGTCTGCGCCCCGATGCCCAGCGCCAGCGGCCGTCCCGAATCGCCGACGGCTGCGGGCTGTTCGGTCGCGAGCAGGCGATCGAGCAGTGGCAGCGGCAGATTGTCGACAATCTCCCACCCCATATCCTCAAGCGTGCGCAGCGTGGTGGATTTGCCCGCGCCCGCCATGCCGGTGACGAGCAGAATCGCTTGTGGGTCCTGGCTCATGGCGACACCAACTGCCGAAGCGCGATTTCAACCTTGATCGCCGCCGATGCGGCGCGCGAATCGATGGCGACAGCGGGGATGCTGACTCCCGCCACCCGTCGCTGCGGCGGATCGGCGGGCAGGCGCTCCACATCCTCGGTCAGCGTCACGACCAGCGCCACTGGCACCTTGTCGACATGCGGCCAGTCGATAATGCCCAGCCCGCGCACCTCGATCTTGCCAGCGATGCTGGGGGGCGGGGTTGCGATCAGCGCCGCCCCTTGCCGCTGCAACAGGGTGTAATCATCGCTGATCAGCGCGGCGCCGCGATCGATCAGCCGCAGCGCCAGGTCGGATTTGCCCGCGCCTGACGACCCTTCGATCAACACGGCGCGCCCATTGATCGCCACTGATGTCGCGTGCAGTGTTTCCGAAGACAGCGTCGTTGCCATCAGCCTTCCCGCGTCTGGCGGTCGCCTGCAAGGGGCAGGCGGATCACGAAACGCGCGCCGCTCAGCCGATCCTCACGCGATTCGACCGCGATTAATCCCTGATGCGCCTCCACGATGGTGCGCGCGATGGCAAGGCCTAGTCCTGAATGCTTACCGAATTCCTCGTTGTGCGGCCGGATCGATTGAAAGCGGCGAAAGATGGCGTCGCGCGCTTCGGGTGGCACGCCGGGGCCTTCATCCTCGATGCGGGCGACGAGGTGGCCATTGTCGGCGGTCAGCCCGATGGTGATCAGGCCGTTATCGGGGGAGAAGGAAATGGCGTTCTCGATCAGGTTTTCCAACACCCGCTCGAGCCGGCTGCCATCCCCCATCACCGTTGCGGCGCGCGACAAGTGCGAATCAAGGCGGATATCGACGCCGCGTTCGATGCCGCGTTCACGCCGGGTGGCGAGCAAAGCGGCGATCATCGCGGCGATATCGACTGGGTCGAACCGAGCGCGGCTCAACTGCGCGTCCAGCCGCGATGCTTCGGAAATGTCGGTGATGAGCCGGTCGAGCCGGTGGACGTCGTCGCGAATGATCGCGGTCAGCCGCTCGGTCAGCGCCGGGTCCTTGACCGACTCGAGTCCTTCGACGGCGGAGCGCAGCGAGGCGAGGGGGTTTTTCAGCTCATGCGTCACATCGGCGGCAAAGGCCTCGGTCGCGTCGATGCGCGCCCGCAGCGCCAAGGTCATGTCGGATACCGCGCGCGCCAGCATGCCGATCTCGTCGCCCCGGCTGGGCAAAGTAGGGACCACAACGTCGCGCGCGCGCCCGCGCCGCACCCGCACCGCCGCCCGTGCCAGGCGGCGCAGCGGCCGCACGATCGTTCGGGCGAGGAACAGCGAGAGCAGCACCGACAGCAAGGTCACCAGCGCCAGCACCATTGACAGGCGAAACCGTTCGGCGCGCACCGTCGTGGTGATGTCGCGCGCCGTCGTGGTCGTCATGGCGACAAGATCGGGGGAGACGGGCGCCGCTGCGGTGATGACCGGGGTTCGATCGGGCGCGCGCCAGGCGCTCGCCGCTCCTTCCGAATCAGCGCGCGCGAGGCCGACATCGGGCCATTGCTTGCCTGATGGCCGCTCGCGATACAGCGGCGCGCGCTGGGCGCCGACGACAGTGTCGATCATCGCGTCGAGGAACCGGGCGATGCGCTGGGTCCAGGGCTGTTTGGTGGGATCGACCAGCGCGAAATTCTCGACGCCGAGCGCGCGGCTGTCGGCCACCGGGCGGTTGGCATTGTCATACAGGCGGATGCGCGCGCCGGTATCATGCGCCAGCCGCACCAGCAGTGCCGGGCGCTCAGCGGGCGAGACCGAGGCAATCGCACTCGCCATCACGCGCACTTCGCGCCGCGCGCGCTCCAGCCGATAATCAAGGATGCGGCTGCGATACGAATCGAGATAGAAAAATCCGCCCGCCAGCATGGCCAGGGCGAAGATGTTGACCGCCAAAATCCGTCGCGTCAGCGATACCCGGCCCGACCAGCGCAGCGAAAGGTCGCCCTCGCGCGGCGGCTCGTCAATCTTCGGAGAATCGATATCCGGCGCCATAAAGCGTTTCTATTGCGTCGAATTCAGGATCGACCTCACGGAATTTGCGCCGAACGCGCTTGATGTGGCTGTCGATCGTGCGGTCATCAACGTAAATATCGTCTTGATACGCGGCGTCCATCAACTGGTTGCGCGTTTTGACGATGCCGGGGCGCTGGGCAAGCGTTTCCAGGATCAGGAATTCGGTAACCGTCAGGGTGACCAGCTTGCCCTGCCAGTGGACGCGATGCCGCGCAGGATCCATCGTCAATTGGCCGCGCTCCAGCGTTTCGGCAACGGGTTCGGCCGCCGCACCCGGATCGCCGCTGGGCGAGGCGAGTTCGGCGCGGCGCAGGATCGCCCGGATGCGCGCAATCAGCAGCCGCTGCGAAAACGGCTTGGCGATGTAATCATCGGCGCCCATCGCGAGTCCCAGCGCCTCATCAAGCTCATCGTCCTTGCTGGTCAGGAAAATGACTGGAATGGTGCTTTTTTCGCGCAGGCGCCGCAATAACTCCAGGCCGTCCATGCGCGGCATCTTGATATCGAAAATGGCCAGATCGGGCGGATTATCCACCAACGCCTTCAGCGCGGTGTCCCCGTCCGAATAGACCCGCGTCAGGAATCCCTCGGCCTGGAGCGCGATTGACACCGATGTCAGGATGTTGCGGTCGTCATCGACCAGCGCGATCGAAGCCGTCATCGGCCGCCCTGTCTGTAGTTCATCACTGCCGGGGACTAGGACAAAGCAAGGCTTTGCTCAACTGTTGCGCCCATCGCGCCGGGGATTTGACCCTTTCCCGGCCCAAGGATATGCCGGTTAGCATACGTATGCGTCATGACGGATGACGCAGGGCGCCGCCGGGCGGTATCGATCCGGCACATGGCAACAGGAGAAGATGAAGTGAGTGAGCGCACCCCCCGTTTCGGTCTCGACGCCCAAGGCATTTCGACAAAGGCGGCGCTCCACTGGAACCTGTTGACCGCGCCCTTGGTCGAAGCGGCGATCGCGCGCGGCGAAGGGCATCTGGCGGCGGATGGCCCGCTGGTCGTGGCGACGGGCAAGCACACCGGGCGTTCGGCCAATGACAAGTTCATCGTCCGCGATGCCGAAACCGAAAATACCATCTGGTGGGGCAAGACCAACAAGGCGATGACGCCCGAGCATTTCGCGGCGCTGAAAGCCGATTTCCTGGCGGCGGTGGCGGCGAAGGACACGCTGTTCGTGCAGGATCTGTTCGGCGGATCGCAGCCTGAACATCGCGTGCAGGTCCGCGTGATCAACGAGCTGGCGTGGCATAATCTGTTCATCCGCACCATGCTGGTCCGCCCCGGCGCCGACGAGCTGCCCGGGTTCGTGCCCGAATATACCATTATCGACCTGCCCAGCTTCCGCGCCGACCCTGCGCGCCACGGCACCCGCAGCGAAACCGTGATTGCGGTCAACTTTACCGAAAAGCTGATCCTGATCGGCGGGACGGCCTATGCGGGCGAGATGAAGAAGTCGGTGTTCGGCCTGCTCAATTACCTGCTGCCGGTCGATGGCATCATGCCCATGCACTGCTCAGCCAATATCGGCCCCAATGGCGATACGGCGGTATTCTTTGGGCTGTCGGGGACGGGCAAGACGACGCTTAGCGCTGACGCGAGCCGCACCCTGATCGGTGACGATGAGCATGGCTGGTCGGACACGGCGGTCTTTAATTTCGAAGGCGGCTGCTATGCGAAGATGATCCGGCTGTCGGCTGAGGCCGAGCCCGAAATCTACGCGACGACCAAGCGCTTTGGCACCGTGCTCGAAAATGTGGTGATGGACCCGGAGACGCGCCAGCTCGATCTGGATGATAATTCGCTCGCCGAAAACAGCCGCGGTTCATACCCGATTGACTTCATCCCCAATGCGTCGGCGGACAATATGGGTCCGGTGCCGCGCAACGTCGTAATGCTGACGGCGGATGCTTATGGCGTGCTGCCCCA
>CANJKQ010000156.1 GCA_947474905.1 Pseudomonadota bacterium
GACCCGCCGCACGCCGCGACGCGGATTAGCGCTGCTACGAGCGCGGCGACGGGCATATCTCCGGGGCGCCATGAAACCGATCCGTTATGGAGGCAACTCGGCGCAAATCCCGCAATTTTGGTGCTAATCCCGTGGCATGGCGAACGAAAGCGGCACTGTCCGGGTCAACTATGTCTGTCGGCGTTGCACCAGCGCGCAGGTAACGCGCGATGGGTGGCTCAGTTGGGATGTGCGGCGACAACGCTGGGGCATTGCCGAGATGTTCGATACGGCGTGGTGCCACCAGTGCAATGCGCAGACCAGCCTGATCGAACATGCCGCATCGACGCGTCCGCCATCGCCGGTCAGGGATGTGGACGCCGACTGACGCTGGCCGAGCGTGGCTTTGTCGCGGGTTGAGTGAACCTCGGTCATGCCGGCACGGGCGGCAGTCCATTGACGGTCAGCGTCCACCGCCGTGCCGAATCGACCAGCCGGAAGGGGCATGACCTTTTCACCGATGTGCTTACCCACCCCTAAAAGCGGCTGGGGTTGCCTTCAAAGCCCAGCCGGGTGATGCCCGCATGCTTCACCTGCGCCAGCGTCTTGGCGAAAACGGCATAACGCGTCGCGCCATCGGTGCTGAGATGAAGTTCGGCGCGCGGATCACGCGCCAGGCTGGCGAGCCGATCGGTCAAGGCCCGGCCCGACAGCGCCGCGCCATCCAGCGTCACCGCGCCGCTCGCGGCAATGGCGAGGCGATGGACTTGCTGCTCGGCGGCGGGCACCGGCCCGGCCTAGGGCAAGGGCAGCGGGATTTCGTGCTGGGTAACCGGCAGGATGATGATGAACATCACCAGCAGCACCAGCATCACGTCGATCAGCGGCGTCGTGTTGATGCCGCTGATCGGCTGGCCGGCATCGGCCGGCGCGGCATAGGCAAAGCGTGAGCGGGCAACGGTGTGCGGCATGGCGGCTCTCCTGATATCGTTGATGTGATAACATCACACATAATGACTAAGGTCAAGCTCGTTTGAGCGCGCGACGCAGCGCCGGGGCGCGTTGTACTGGCAATGGCGATGGCGATGGCAATCACGGGCAACGGCGATCACCGGCCGTGGCGATCATGGGTAACAGCCGCGCACCGGATACCGTCGGGCGCTGTCGAAAATCCCTGTCCTACCCGCGCCGACGCGGGCATTGTCGGGGTTGCTCTTTCGTCCTGCCGATGCTGATCGCGCGCCGCCCTGCCGACGCCGTTACCCTCGCCCGCCGCGCCTGCCCACCGCGCGCGGCCGGGCAAGCCCGCGCTACCCGGCCGACCTCTCGTCAGCCTTTGCCGGGCTCAGTGCTTGTCTTCGGCTTTCAGATATTTGCTGTGGCAATCCTGGCACGCCTTGCCCACCACCGCGAATTGTGCCTTCACGCCTGCAGTATCCCCGGCCTTGGCCAGCTCGGCCAGCTTGCCGGCCTCAGTCGACAGCTCGGCCGCCGCCGCCTGAAAGCCCGCGCGGTCAGTCCAGATTTCGGGCCGCGCCGCGCCGCCCGCGCTGCCGGGCGGGAACATCGCCGGAATCGCCTTGCCCCAGCCCGAAATCGCGCTGGCGGGCAGCACCAGCGTCTTCACGTCGACATCGGGGCGCGCCAGCGCTGCCTTGATGCCCAGGAACGCGGCGAGCTGCAGCTTGAACCCCGCCTCGCGCGCCTGGATGACGGGCGCATGGTCCGCCGCGATGGCGGCATCGTCAGCGCGGGCAGCGCTGCCCGAAAGAGCGGCAACCGCGAACGCCGAGGCGGCGGCGGCAAGGGCGAGCAGGGACAAACGCATGGCGGGCGACTCCACTGTTGTGAGGCGACAAGGCTAGACGGGCGGCCTTGCCTGCACAAGCGACCCCGCGCCTTGCGTCGCCGCGATTAACCGCGTCCGGCAATCGCCGGTTTACCGCGCCCGTGCGATGACCGCGCCATGCCGTTCGCCAAGCTCTTCCGCAGCCGCTGGTCCGCGCTCCTCTGGGCGGGCGGGATGCTGTGGTTCGCTTATGATGTCGCGTCGAGCGCGCCCGTTGCGCCCGCCAACAACAGCGCGGACGCGGCCACTGACGCGACGGGCGCGGCGGTGAGCAACGAGGCCGTTTCGCTGCTCGCCAATTTCGCGGGCGATGGGCACTAAACGCTCACCGTCCCCAGAACAGGAATGCCACCGCGCCCATCAGGCACAGAAAGGCGCCAAGGTGCTTCCAGTCTAGCGGCTCACCCAGCACCAGCACCATGAAGCCGCCAAAGACGATGAGCGCGATGGCCTCCTGCGCGACCTTCAACTGCCCCGCGCTCCAGCCACTGGCATAGCCGAGGCGGTTGGCGGGGACCGCCAGACAATATTCGAACAGCGCAATGCCCCAGGAAATCGGGATGACGACCCATAACGGCCGGTCCATCCCGCCTTTCAGGTGCCAATACCACGCCGTCGTCATGAACAGGTTGGAAAAGGTGAGCAACAACAGGGTGGGCATGGCGTATCCGTTAACAGGCGCTGGAGGTCAGCACGCCTCATATTTCCAATTGCGCCTTTTGCCCTCGCGCAGCCAGGCGATGGTCTCGGCGATGCGTCGGGCGCGGGTTTCGTCGCGCTTGGCCTCGGCGATCCACTCGGCATATTCGCGGCGGCAGCTGGGCGGAAAGCCGGTCCAGGTCGCCATGGCGAGCGCGTCGGCCGCAAGCGCCGCAGCCAGCGCGGGCGGCACCTCAGCCTCCGGCCGGGGCGCGCGGGGTGGGCGCGGCAACTTGCCCTTGCCGTCGTCGATCAGGGCCATCGCCTGTCCAAGCAGGTCGGCAAAGCGCGCGGGCGACGGCAAGTCGGCAAGGCAGGTCAGCCGGTCAAACCGCGCCCGTTCATCGCCCTGATAGTCAACCGCCTGCCAGAAACCGAACGCGGCATGCGCCTTGAACGCCGACATGCCGACCATGATTTGCCCACGATAAAGAAATGCCGGCCGCGACCATTTGATCGCTTCCGCAACGGAGGGGCAACCGTGGTGCACACGCGCGCGGATTTCAGTCAGGATCGGCCAAGCATAATCGGGCGCGGCGGCGATATAGGCATCAACGCGCGCATCGGTGGTCATCGCGGTGCCTATGCCGGTTGGCGCAACCAAGGCTAGCGCGTCACCGGTTTCAGATCGATCGAGCGGATGCGCCATTGCTTCTGCTCGGGCGTTGCGCCGTCGACATCGGTGCGGTGCAGCGTTACCGACCCGATAAAATAGCGTGGCTGATGCGTCGCCTTGTCGCGGGCATAGGGCTGAACGGGCACGGTAATGAACCGCTGCCCGGCGCCCGCGTCAATGTCACCGGGGTGGCCGATATTGGCGTGATATTCGCTGAATTGCGCCTGCTGATGCGCAAATTGCGCCAAGGTCGGGGCTGCCGACTGATCCCACAAGCCATAGGCATTGGCCCAGTCGCGCCGCTCGAGCATCGCATAATAACGCTGCACCGTATCGAGCGCGGCGCCCGGTCCATCCACCGGGAAAGGCGCTGATACCATCGGACTCGAATCCTTTGGCAAGCCGCCCGGCGTTCCCGGCAGGGGCGGATCGAACGGCGGCAGCAGCGCGGCCTTGTCAGGCGGTGTGGGGCGTGCAGGCGGCACATCGGTGACCGCGTCGACGTTGAACGCCGCTGCATTGCCGTCATTGCCGCGGCTGCAGCCGCCTGCCGCCAGCGCAAGAAGCACGATCGATGCGAGTCTGATCACTCAGTCATCGTCGCCTATTGCCGCGTCGCGAGCAAGCGCATCTATGTCGATGATCGACAAATCCGCGAGCGGCTCTTCCGCCTCGTCATCATCGACTTCTTCCTCATCGCCCAGATCGGGCGCAAGATCGGTCAGGATGGTGCCGTCGCTCGGCCCGTCGCGCGTCGCTTCCAGAATTTCGGCGCGCTGGGCGTCGTCATAGCCATCATCGTCATTCAGGACGTCGGGGAATTGGCGGTTACGGTCAGCCATTGATGCTCTCCACCGGGGCGGCGCGCCCCGGCGATCAATGCGCCGCTCGCTTGCCGGTTCCGCGTCAGTGCGCGCGGAACAAGCGACCGCGTTCGGTGACCGCGACGATGGCGAGCGCGCTGAGCGCGGCGATGACATTGCCCGCGAACAGCGGCGCCGGCGTGCCGTTGAACGACTGGCCGATCAGCGCGCCGATAACGCTGCCAGTGGTCACCGAGATGAAGCCCTGCACGCTT
Source organism: Pseudomonadota bacterium (assembly GCA_947474905.1). Next base: position 4,222 of record CANJKQ010000156.1, read on the forward strand.
GACGCGGTCCCCGCGATCCGACCCATATTTTCCATCGCCATCGCCGAGAAATTGGAATTGGCGAGCGCGAAACTCGCCATCGTCAGCGCTTGCAGGATGGCGAAGCTGATGATCGTCTCGTTGCCGACCAGCGTCCAGATCAGGTGCGTTGACGCAATGACGATCAGCCCGACCAGCGCGCTGTGCGAGATCTTGCGCATGCCAAAGCGCACCACGATGCGCGAATTGGTGAGGTTGGTGACCGCCATCGTGCCCGCAATCGAGATGAAGATCGGAATCAGCAGGTCGGGCCGCTGCAGA
>CANJKQ010000157.1 GCA_947474905.1 Pseudomonadota bacterium
GGACAGGATCTTGGCGACCGCCAGCGCATAGACCTTGCGATCGCGCAGCAACGCGCCCAGGCTGACCGGCGCCGGCTCGGCGCCCTCGCGCGCCACGGGCCGCGCCGGCACCGCAAACCACGCCACCACCCAGACCAGCCCCAGCCCGCCCGAGACCAGAAATGCCGCGCGCCAGCCAAACAGCAGCGCCAGCGCCGGAATGGCGAGCGGCGTCAGGATGGCGCCGACATTGGGCGCGGTATTACCGATGCCGAGCGCGACCTGCCGATCACGCGCGTTGAAATAGGTCGCGGCGGCTTTCACCGCGGCAGGCGTGCCGATCGATTCCGCCGCGCCGAGCACGACGCGCGCGATGATGAACGCCCCCACCCCTGCCGCAAAGGCATGCGCCATGCCGGCCAGGCTCCACACCGCAACGCCAATCGCAAAGCCCAGCCGCAGGCCGACCCGATCGATGAACCAACCCGTGCCGAGAAATGACACGGCGGCGGCAAACTGAAACGCCGACACCATGTTGGCATAATCCTGGTCGGACCAGCGGAACTCGCCCTCCAGCGTCGGCTTCAACAAAGCGAGGATTTGCCGGTCGACATAATTGAGCATGATGGCGATGAAGACCATCACCACAATTACCCAGCGCGCCCTGTTGCCGCCGCCCTGCCGCGCCGTCGTGTCCGCCGTGTCCGCCGTCATTGCCCTCATCCTCCCCCGCTATTTGGCGCCCTTATCCCGTTCGTGTCGAGTGACGTCGAGACACGGATAGCGACGGTCTCGGTGAGGACTCCCGTCCCTCGACGTTGCTCGGGACGAACGCGGCTGGAGCAATGCCCTCTTTCAGATAACGTTGTCATAAGCCCGGCGGATCGGCTAGCCCTTTTGCTCCAGCGCGATAGAAGGGCAGTCATGGCGATAAAGCAAGCCGATCGAGTGGGGGGGAACAGAAAGGCGCGGCCCTTGCCGATGGCGGCCGATCTTTACGGCGACATCGAACCGACACCGCGCGTCGGCTGGCGCGATTACCTGCCGGGCCTGCTGGTGGTGGGCGCCGGCACGTTGTCGGCAGGGTTTATTTCCGATCATTATGGCGCGCCGCTGACGCTGATGGCGCTGCTGATCGGCCTCGCGCTCAATTTCCTCAGCGCCGATACGCGCCTCAACCCCGGGCTGACGCTGGCGTCACGCTCGCTGCTGCGCTGGGGGATTGTGCTGGTCGGCGCGCGGGTGACCTTTGGCCAGATCATGGCGCTGGGGCCGGTCGCGCTGATCGCGGTGGTGGTGATCGTGCCGCTGGTGATGGGGGCGGCCATCCTTGCCGCGCGCCGCTTTGGCTTTGGCACCGCTTTTGGCACGCTGGCGGGCGGCGCGGTCGCGATTTGCGGCGCGTCCGCCGCGCTCGCGCTGGCGACGACTTTGGGCGAACGGCGGGTGAGCCAGGCGCAGCTTACATTGGTGCTGGTCGGCATTTCGGCGATGAGCGCGGGCGCGATGGTCACTTATCCCATTCTCGCGCATTGGCTGGCGCTGAGCGACCTGAAAGCCGGGTTCATGCTGGGCGCGTCGATCCATGACGTCGCGCAGACCCTGGGCGCGGGCTATAGCTATTCCAAAGGCGCGGGCGAAATCGCCGCCATCGTCAAGCTGACGCGGGTTGCCCTGCTTGCCCCCGTGCTGGCGGTTGTCGCGCTGTTCCTGCCCCGCGATGGCGCCAGGGCGAAGGGGCCGGGGCTGCCCTGGTTCGTCATCGGTTTTTTCGCTTTTGCCGGCGTCAATTCGCTGGGCGTGGTGCCCGCGCTGGTGGCGAGCGGGGCGGAACGCGCGGCTGCCGCGATGCTCGCCTGCGCGGTGACGGCGACGGCGATCCGATCACCCATGGGGCAATTGCTCGAAACCGGGCCGCGTCCGTTGATCGTCATCGCCTCCGCCACGCTGACCGCGCTCGCCCTGTCGAGCGCGACGGCGGTCTGGCTGATCGGGTGAGGGCCGTCGGGAAGGCTTGACCGCGCCAGCCCCGCCCGCCATCGCCGCGGTCATGACTCGCCCCGGCTTCCGCTTTTCCACCCGCTTCAAGGTCCGCTATGCCGAGATTGACGGGCAAAAGGTCGTGTTCAACTCGCGCTATCTTGAATATGCCGATGTCGCGGTAACCGAATTCTGGGATTGGACGGGGATTTCGGCCGCGCTTGGCCCCGCCTGGGAACGAACCGAATTCCATGTCCGCCGCGCCGAGGTGGATTATCTCAAGCCCTTTCAGCTGGGCGACACCATCGAAGCCTGGGTGCGGATCGCCAAGCTGGGCCGCACCAGCGTGACGCAGCGTTTTGAGCTTTGCCACGCCGAAACCGGCGCGCTCCACACCGTCATCGACATGGTGATCGTCAACGTTCATCTGCCCACCGGCGAACCGGCGCCGATTGAAGGCGAGGTGCGCGCATTTCTGGAGCGGCTGGCGGCGGATTGACGGCAAGGGCGGTCGCTGGCCCTTTCGCCGCCCGCCGCCATCCCCTATCAGTCGGGTCATGTGGCAGCTTTATCAATTCACCCTTTGCCCGTTTTCGCGCAAGGTCCGCATTCTGCTGGGCGAAAAGGGCGTGGGCTATGACCTGGTCCGCGAGGCCCCGTGGGAGCGGCGCGACGAATTTATCGACATGAACCCGGCGGGCCAGACGCCGGTGATGGTGGCGCCCGACAAGGGCCTGCTGCTGATCGATTCGATGGCGATCTGCGAATATTTCGAAGAAACCGTCGACAAGGCGGCGATGATTAACGGCACGGCGGCCAATCGCGCCGAAACGCGGCGCCTGGTCGCGTGGTTCGACAATCAATTCTATCGCGACATCACCGCGCCCCTGCTCCACGAACGCATGGTCAAACGCCTCGTCCATCGCGCCGCGCCCGACGCGAAGGCGTTGCGTGAAGCGATGAAGGCGGCGGTCGGCCATCTCGATTATGTCGATTATCTGCTCGGCCACCGCACCTGGATTGGCGGCGCGACGATGGGGCTCGCCGATCTGGCAGCGGCGGCGCAGATTTCGGTCGCCGATTATCTGGGCGGGATCGACTGGCGCGGGCATGAGGAAACCGCGCGCTGGTACAGGGGCTTCAAGAGCCGCCCCAGCTTCCGCCCGATTCTTGCCGAGCGGATGGAAAGCCTCGCCCCACCCGCGCATTATGACGATGCGGATTTTGATGGGTGAATGAGGAAGGTCGGCTGCTCCTAATGGTCCGTCATTCCCGCGTAGGCGGGAATCCATTGTGGCTGGCGCCACGGATTTATCGATACGCTCTTCAGAATAGATTCCCGCCTTCGCGGGAATGACGATGTTGAGGTGAGCCCCGATGCACGCCGAGCATGACCCCCTGGCCCCTGGCGCACCCACCATCGCGTTCGACGATTGGCTCGCGGTCGATATCCGCGTCGGCACCATCGTCTCGGCCGAGCCATTCCCGCAAGCGCGCAAGCCCGCCTACAAGCTCGTCATCGATTTCGGCCCCGTGATCGGCCACAAGAAAAGCTCGGCGCAGATCACCGAGCATTACCGGCTGGAGGAGCTGCCCGGCACCCAGGTCGCCGCCGTCGTCAATTTCCCGCCCCGCCAGATCGGCCCGTTCATGTCCGAAGTGCTGACGCTGGGATTTCCGAATGCGGAGGGCAAGGTCGTGCTGGTGCGGCCGAGTGTGGCGGTGCCGGATGGCGGGCGGTTGTTTTGAGGGGAAGGCTCTATGGCTAGAGGCCGAACAACTTGCTAACCTTTGCCAAGGGTTCGTTCGCAAGGACTGTCTTATGCCATGGTTTCGTTTGGTCGGAGTTCCGTTGGCCGCCGCCGCACTGCTAGGTCTGGCGCCGCCCTCAAAGTATGCAGCGGGGCAAGTTTGGGAGTATCATACTCGACCTCAAGACACGGGATCGCTGTTAAAGGTGCAGCGCGTTGAGCTGCTAGGCCAACAGACAGTTTATCATATAAGTGTTATTGGGATTCATTTTTCTACGCCGCGATTAGCTGGCATTTTACCGCATATTCCAGTATCGGAAGATACGCTGAATTCGAGCGTAACCAAGCTGTCTTCGGAAAAGTCGGATTTTCTAACAACTGCTGTCGACGAAGGCATCGAAGAATGGCGGAAAGCGAAGGGCGGAGTTTTCACAATTCCGGTCTCGCAAATTGTTCAAATCATCGACGATCAAACGGCCAAGGCACAGGCGGCGGGATCATAGCCATAGCCACCGAGCCGGTATGCGCCTTTGATCGGGCATTACGTCGCTCCCATCACCCCGCCCCCGCCAGCGCCTTCTGCCGCCGTCGCTGCACTGAACTCCCGATCCCCATCGCCTCGCGATATTTCGCGACCGTGCGGCGGGCGATGTCGAAGCCCTTGGCGTTGAGCAGTTCGACCAGCGTATCGTCGGACAGGATCGCCTTGGCGTCTTCCGCCGCGATCAGCGTGCGGATGGCGTTTTTCACCGCTTCGGCCGACACCGCGTCACCGCCATCCGCCGCCTGGATCGCGCTGGTGAA
>CANJKQ010000158.1 GCA_947474905.1 Pseudomonadota bacterium
CAGTCTCGGCGCGTGATGTGAAGTACTTCTGGCGCTGGTGGTAGTACCCGATGGCGAAAAGCCCTTGCTGCTGCATGGAGTGAAGCGTGGGAAACTCTTGGAGGTACGCGAGGACGGCTCCGAGTTCCTTGTCGCGTGCCGTGCGCTGTCCTGGGTGTTCGATCTTGTTCAGGTGATGTTGTGTGAGCCGCAGAAGGCGCGGGAACACGCCCGCCGGCGTGGTGCAAGCGGAACCAAAGTACGAGTCTTTGATGGTTCGATTGACGCTCTTGCCGAGGCCGTTCTCCTGGATGCGCTCAAGGATGGCGAACAGTCTGCCGAGCAGATACGGCGAATCACTGCGGGTCTCGTCGAGTGACACGGGGATCTCCTTGTCTTCGTGGCGGTGTCGAGCGTCGCGGAGCAGCCACGCCCGGATGATGGAACAGCGGCGGTGCTGTGAGTAGCGCCAGTCGGTCCGGGTCTCGTTGTCCGCCAATCCTTCGGCACGGACGCGAGCAAGCACACCGGCGAGAAGTGAGCGGGGGTATGCGCCGCCGGCGACCACGGCGCGCAGCACCTGTGGGTACAGAAGCGGCGAGACCGTTGCTTCATCTGGCCATCCGCTCTTGGGCGCCGCGGTCTCGTTGATGATTCTGCGGATGGTCAACGGCGGCGCGCCCTCGGGAGATGGCAGCATCTCGAGATCGGCCACGTGCTGCCGGACGTTGCTGATCACGTCGCCCGCAGTCGAACGCTGCCACATCCGCACGCTTAGCCTCGACGCGTTCGGCGAGAGCCCCAGGATGTAGAACGGCGTGTCCGCGTCGGCGTAGTCTTCATGCTCGCTCTCGCCGCGGACGGCGCGCTCATAGGCCTCTCTTGCTCGGTCGTCGTTCCACTTGGGGGTGTCGCCGATGGTCATGCAGACGACCTCCTCGGCGGCGGTGGGCTTCTCCGACCAGAAGACGATCGTGTCGCCGGCGAGGCGGACGCGGTGTTCGTCGCTGCCGGTGAGGCTGTTGAGCGCGGTGCAGTACTTGAACGCGTCGTCTCTGCCGATGGGGGCGTTGGCGCCCTGCTCCTTGCCGTAGGAGGTGAATGCGTCCTGATTGAACGAGACAATGGTTGCGCCGGAGGACTGCGCCCCCTGCACACCCTTGATCTTTGGTTCGTGCAACCGCGCTAGAGGCTGCGGCATGCCGGTGGTGAGGGAAGGGACGAACCGCGTCGGCGACTTCGCAGGCGTTCTCTTGGGCTCTTCGTCCTCGTCGGCCGCCTCTTCGCTAAGCATGCCGACGGACTCCCACCATGCCTTCACGGCGGGTCGTTCGTGGACGTAGCCCTGCTCTCCGCGGATCTGAAAGACGCCGAAGTTGGTGGCGATCTCGGCGAGATCCTTGTGCTGCCGGGCGTCGGAGGGCCGCCATGATTCGAGGAAGGAACAGACGGCGCGGAAGGCCTCGTCCTTGATCTCGGCGCGGAGCGCGAGGTGGCGATCACGGAAGGCGTTGAAGGCCTCTTTGGTGCGCTCGGGCTTGGGGTCGTCAGGCTTGAACCCGAGAATGTAGGCTGCGTTGTCCCACAGGAAGCACGGGTTGATGCCGCTGCCTGACGGTTTCGATTGGCCGCAGACGCGGATCTTCTTCGGGCGCTCTTTGGTCTTGGGCGCGGCTTTGTCCTTGGGTCTTCCTTTCGACGGAATCACCTCCGTCACAGACTCGCGCTCGAACGCGTGGAGCGTGCCGTTCTTGTTGAGCACGATCTTGAACGACACCTGCTGCAGGCCGTAGCCGAGGGGGGCGATCTCATCGCCTTCGGCCTCCAGGCGGTCGTAGTAGCGGACCAGCGCGGGGATGATCACGAGCGCACCTCCCGGCTGTCGAGCGGGGGCACGTCGATCACGCCGTCGGTCATCGTCGCGCGGAAGAAGCGCGCGGTGGCGGTGACGCGTCGGCCGCGGGAGGATTCGACGATCTCGCCGTCGGGGCTCTCGACGTAGTCGATGTCGTGGAGCATGAAGCCGAGGTCGCGCACGCCGGCCAGTTCGCGCTTCGCGGTGACGTAGGGCTCTTCGTCCGCCAGCGAGGCGAGTGACGGGACGTCGCCTTCTACGAGTTCGAAGAAGCACGGGAACTCGCGGCAGCCGAGGTATGGGCGGTGAAAGCACTGCCCGGCTTCCGCGCGGCGGCGGAACTGGTCGAGGTGCTTGGCCTCGGGCTTGTCCAGGCGGGCGCCGGTCCGCTCGCGATCATCGAGGATCTGCACGCGGGCCTCGATGATGTACTCGACATCCTTGAGGATGGTGGCGGCACGCTGCTGCCGGTCGTCCTCGACGATCAGGCCCAGTGCGCCTCGGCCGGCTTCCATCGCCGCACGAACCGTACGCTCAGGTATCTTGCTCCCGACCTCGTTCCGCCGGAGCGTGGTGAAGCGGATCGGCTTGCGTACGTGGATCCGCGCGATGACCCATCGCATCTGCGGCTTGAAATAAATGGCGTCGAGCACCCCGCGTGCGGCGGAGGGGGTTATGACGTCGTACGAGACGCGCTCGACTTTCATCTCAGGCCGTGTAAACAAGGCGTACTCGCCCCAGACGCGTAGGCGGATGCCGAAGGTCATGCGCGTGCTCCGCGCGATCGCGAACGCGGTTCGAAGAGACCACGCTTGCGTGCGCCAACGAGCGACCACCATACCTCAGGCGCAGAGCAGGTTCTGCCCAGACGGGCTTCGAGCTCCGCCTTGGCGCGATCGAAATCGGCTGTGTAAGGGATGCGGTCGATGGGGGGCAGCGTCTTTGCCACATCCACCGCGATTTCGAGCATCCTCTGGCTGATCATGGGTGTCCTTTCCGAACGCTTTGACTCTCGGAGCGACTTAACCTACCGTGAACACGGTACTCGGCACCCCCATCGGGGCCAAGCAGTTCGAGGTCGTTGCGCGAGAATTCCTGCGTCAGCCGCGCGACGCGGATTGAAACACGGTGGGTTAGAGACCACTGCACGGACTGAACTCGAGCCCGCCGTGACATTGAAAGCGGCGGGTTCTGTCGGGCACAGTCGAAAGGCTGTGTCCGACGCTTCGCGGTTCATATGTTTATCCTCAGCCAACCTCCAGACGCAAACCTGTAAACGGTTCGGCATATTCTGATCAGACAAAGCTTGCCGCCGGGTCCGGCTTCTCATCAAGGAGAAGCCCCAGGTCGACACTGTAGTGTGTCCCGCGATGTTCCGGGAGCAGCACGGTGACGCCGAGTTCAGTTGTAACGCAGACGCCTGACTCGATCAACGGTTCCAGGGACCAAGGCGGGACATTCACCGAGTACCGCTGGGCCTTCCGAAGCGCTTCGGCCGCGGAACCTCGCGGCGCGAGAAGTTCCTTGCACAGTTTCGCGCCGTCCTCGCCCCACGGCACGACCACCCGCACGGAATAGTCGTCGATCAGACGGTAGCGCTCGGCGGCGGAACGGAACAAAAGCCGGGGCATGCCGCTGTTCGCGCCCGGCTTGACACCGAGGAGTTCAGTGATGCCAGAGGACATCTCGGGACCCGCCGTGCCGATGTCCAACTGGCACGGCTTACCGCCGGATTTTGACCAGTAACGCTGCCTGAAGTAATGCTCGATGGTCGATAGGTCAAGTGGATCGGCTCCCATGGTGAGCACTTCCCTTGTGTTCCCCGAGGCGGCAGCGATCTCGCGCGGCGGCGTCTCATCGGTCTCGAACACTATCACGCGGCCCAGCACCGGCCTTCCGTCGTCGCTTGTGAGCCGCCCCTCGCGGTTGCAGCGGCCGGCGGCTTGGACGATCGAATCCAGACCGGCCATCGCCCGGAGCACGACCGGAAAGTCGATGTCTACCCCCGCTTCGACGACCTGCGTGCTGATCACACGGCATGGCTCGCGCGAGACCAGCCTGGCCTTGATCTCGGCGACGCGCTCGCTGCGGTGCGCCGGGCACATGAGCGCGGAGAGGTGGTAGAGGCCGCTGTTGGCCGAGAGGCGGAACGATGCGAGTTCGTACAGCCGCCGAGCGTGCTTGCGGGTGTTGACGATCAGCAGGCAGCGAGGCTCGGCTGCGAGCCGGTCGATGATTTCGTCATCGGTCAGAGAAACGACCTTGTTGTGCTCGATATCCGCGGGGTCGCGCGGGATCTCGACTTGCACCCGGCGCATCGCGTCGGCCATCGCCGCAGGATCGGGCACGATCTCACGCACACCGCGAAGGCCGATTTGAAAGCCCTCACGGTGAGTCACCGCGGGCATGGTCGCGCTGCAGAGCACGACCGAGCAGCCGTATGAGGCGGCCAGTTCATCGAGAATCGCGAGCGTGGGCTTGAGCAGGTTAGGCGGCAGCGTCTGGGCCTCGTCGAGCACGATGACGCTGCGGGCGATGCGGTGGAGCTTCCGGCAGTCGGAGGGGTGCGCGGAGAACAGCGACTCGAACAACTGCACGTTGGTGGTGACGACGACCGGCGCGTCCCAGTTCTCCGCAGCCATGCGTCGGCGGCGCTCGCGAGGGTCGAACGACCCGG
>CANJKQ010000159.1 GCA_947474905.1 Pseudomonadota bacterium
AGGTCGAGGAAATGTTGATGTTGATGCCGCTCGACCCGGTCGAGCTGGTGCCGCTCGACGTGCCGCTTGAGGTGGTGCCCGACGAACTGCCCGAGCTGGTCGAGCCGCCGGTGCTGGTGGTCGACGAAACGACAATCCCGCCCGATCCGCCGCCGCCGCCAAAGAATCCGCCGGCGAAGAACCCGCCAAAGCCACCAAAGCCGCCCGATCCGCCGACAATCACCGCGCCGCTCGATCCGCCGCCGCTGCCGGTTGCGGGAAACTCACCGCTGGAACCGACGCCGGTATAGATAGGGGGCAATGGCACGGGCGTGCCCTCGCTCGTCAGCCTGACGACGGCGGGCGCGCAGGCGCTGCGCGTGGTGGTGGTGACGACGCGGCGCACGCGCGTGGCGGGGTGACGAACCGTTGTCGTTGTCGTCACGACTCGGCTGACATGCGCGTAACGATGATGCACCGCGCCCTGGGCGCGCTCGGTGAGGTGAACCGCGCCGCCACCGATCACCGCGCCGCCGCAAGCGCACGCGCACAGTTTCGCCATGGCCATCCGCACTGACATGCTTCGTTACTCTCGTCCCTGCGCGCCGGTTCTTGCTGTCCATCAAAGGTCAACATTGACACGGCCGGTATCGTCACAAGGACAAAACAAAGCGTTAAGTTCAATCGCATTAACCAATAATTCGGGCCTATTGAGCACGGTTTTGCTGATTGGCGGCGACAACTTATGGTTAATGTGCCGCTGTGGCACGAAATGCATTCAGGTGCCGCTCCTTGCGATCCGAGAAGTTATTGTCGTTCCACTGTTTCGCCTTGCTTGTGGATCGCAGGACGCGTGGCTATAGGCTGCCGCAGTGAGCGGCGATGTCATCGGCCCCCACGGCCGCAGGCATGGCACGTGAGGGGAGAGGTATGGCGTCGGTTTACAAGCAGATTAGCGAGCCGGGTGAAACAGTGTCGGGTGAAGCGTCCCAAGCCGAAAATGGCTATCGACCAAGCCCCGACGAACCGTTTATGAATCCCCGCCAGCTCGATTATTTCCGGGCAAAGCTGTTGAAATGGAAAGACGATATCCTTGCCGAAGCGCAGGGCACGCTGTCGCAGCTGCAGACCGAGCCGCTGCGTGAGGCGGACCTGACCGACCGCGCCTCAAGCGAAACCGATTGGTCGATCGAGCTGCGCACGCGCGATCGCCAGCGCAAGCTGATCGCCAAGATCGATGCCGCCCTGCGCCGCATTGACGAGGGCGAATATGGCTATTGCGAAGTGACGGGCGAACCCATTTCGCTCGGCCGTCTCGAAGCCCGACCGATTGCGACGATGACGGTCGAGGCCCAGGAACGCCACGAACGCCAGGAAAAAATTTCACGCGAGGACTGACTTTAGGGCCATTCCGGCGCAACCGGTAAGGCTTTGGATACCATTATCTGGCTTAGATGCGTTGTGGTTTAAGGCATCGCAGGCAGATCGATGGATCAGTTTTACGGCAAGACTCATGGGCTTGTGCCCGCCGACGACGTTGCATCGCAGCGTACGGCGCGCGACAGCCTGTTTCTTATGGCCCAATTCCGGCTGTTCGGTCAGAAAGACGAAGTGCAGGTACGGGTCCGCAACTTGTCGGCCGGGGGGTTGATGGCGGAAGTGCCCGAGGCGCTGGCCATCGGCACGCCGGTAGAGGTTGAGGTGCGCGGTATCGGCTGGGTGCTGGGGCGCATTGCCTGGGCCGCGGCGGGCCGCGTCGGCGTCGCGTTCGAGCACGAGATCGATCCGCGCATGGCGCGCAAGCCCGTCGGCGGCGGCACCAAGACCCCCGTCTTCGTCAAGCCGATATTGCCCATTCGCTGATTGTCGGTACCGCCGGCGGCCCGGATAACCGGACCGTCGGCGCCATCGTGGTCAGCGACCGAACAGGGCTTCCTTCACTTTCAGTTTCTGCTTTTTCAACGCGGCCAGAACGATCGCGTCTGGCAGCGGTCGCTGCGCTTCGTCGGCGATCTGTCGGTCGATTTGCGCATGCTTGGCTTCAAGAGCCGTCAGGTGAGCGCTGTGCATGGAGTAAACCTCCTTGGCTGTTGACTGGCGAAGCCGTCGCCAGTCGGATGAGTAAATCATGAGTTGATGGCAAAGTCGCTAGCGAAGTTGGTTAGCGCCCCACGGCCCGGCGCGATTCCGCGACATCCCGGCGGCGGCGCACGGGCCATGCCGGTGCGCGCCGCATTGCCGCTTGCCAAGGCGCGTGCGCGGTCGCAGGACGGGGCATGGACGAGCGCCTGATCGCCAAGCGAATCGAGCTATTGAAGGTCGAACATCGCGACCTTGACGCGGCAATTGCCGCGCTAGGTGATCAAAACATGACCGACCAGCTGCAAGTCGCCCGGCTGAAAAAACGCAAGCTTCGCCTGCGTGATGAGATTGCCTTGCTCGAAGACATGCTCGTCCCCGACATCATCGCCTGAGCGGACGATCCGGCTATCGCGCCGTAACGGGACGGCGAGCGGGATCGACTGGCCGCATCGGACGTTTTCTTGCGCGTCGCTTTCTGGCAGCGAGGCCAAATGGGGGACGTTCAAACCGAGTCGCGATTGCACCGGCATTTGATCGACGCATTATATGTCGACGCAATGCTGCTGGCCGATGAAGCGCGCGCCTATTTCGACGAAGGCGGCCGTGCCGATCGCGATGCGCTCGACCCGATGGCGCGCGTGGGGTTTTCGTGCGAATCGCTCAAGGTGACGACGCGGCTGATGCACGTCATCGCCTGGCTGCTGACGCAGCGCGCGGTGGCAGCGGGTGAAATGGCGCCGCGCGACGCGCTCGATCCCGCCCGGCGGCTGGGGCCTGCGCCCGACAGCGACATGGCGCTGGTGCAGACCTTGCCCGACAAGGCGCGCGAAATGGTATTGACCAGCATCGACCTGTTCCGCCGCACCGCGATGCTCGACCAGAGCCAGGCCGCGCCGGTGGCCGAGGCAAGCCCGGTGCGCGCGATGCTGGAGCGGCTGGCGGGCAGCCTTTAGAGCATGATGACTTGAGGACGGATCGTCATTGCGAGGAGCGAGAGCGACGAAGCAATCCAGGGACCGGGCGACCAGGCTGGATTGCTTCCCCCGGCTTGCGCCGGGGTCGCAATGACGGCCTCGGTTCAACCCAATGTCATCCCGCTCTAGCATTTTGTGGGGCAAGCACGGCCACGGTCCGTGCATGACGACGAAGGTGCTTCATGTCGGCCAAGTCAGATCGTGCCGACCACGTCCGTTCGTGTCGAGCGAAGTCGAGACACGGGTCGGGCGGGTCTTTGCGAGGCCTCCCGTCCCTCGACTGCGCTCGGGACGAACGGATTGGGTGATATTGGGACGAGTGGATTGGCAAACTCCGGCTAAACCGGAGGCTAACTCGGTCAACCCGGAGGCTCACCCAGTCAACCGGGAGGCTCAGAAGTTTAACCAAGCTCCATCCGTTCGTGTCGAGCGAAGTCGAGACACGGGTGGGGCGGGTCTCTGCGAGGCCTCCCGTCCCTCGACCTCGCTCGGGACGAACGGGGAGGCTCGGGCGAGGTGTTCCGGGCGAGCGGGGTGCATCCCCGGACCAAGCCGCGTGGTAGCGGATCAGGCGGTTCCCATTGCGCCTGCCCAACGATTGCCTGCAAGGGCCGCGCGGGCATCGCGATATTCGGTTTCCAGCCGGTCGACCAGCGCCGCGACGGGCTGAACCTTGTCGATCACGCCGATGCCCTGGCCCGATCCCCAGATGTCACGCCACGCCTTGGCCTTGGTGTTGCCGCCCGAGCCGAAATTCATCTTGCTGACATCGCCTTCGGGCAGATTGTCGGGGTCAAGCCCGGCGGCCTCGATCGAGCTGCGCAGGTAATTGCCGTGAACGCCGGTGAACAGGCTCGAATAGACGATATCGCCCGCGCCGCTGGCGACGATCGCGTCTTTATAGGGGCGGTCGGCATTGGCCTCGTCGGTCGCGATGAAGGCCGAGCCGATATAGGCAAGGTCTGCCCCCATTGCTTGCGCCGCCAGCACCGCCGCGCCATTCGCGATCGAACCCGACAGCGCCAGCGGCCCGTCAAACCATTGTCGGATTTCCTGAATCAGCGCGAAGGGTGATTGCCGCCCGGCATGGCCGCCAGCGCCCGCCGCGACCGCGATCAGGCCATCGGCGCCCTTTTCGATCGCCTTGCGGGCAAAGCGGTTGTCGATGATGTCATGCAGCGTGATGCCGCCCCAGCCATGCACCGCGGTGTTCAAATCCTCCCGCGCGCCGAGCGAGGTGATCACCACCGGCACTTGCCATTTGGCGCAGGTCTCAAGATCCTGTTCCAGCCGGTCGTTCGATTTGTGGACGATCTGGTTGACCGCAAAGGGGGCCGCCGGCCGGTCCGGATGGTCGCGATTGTGGGCCGCCAGCTCTTCCGTGATCCGGTGCAGCCATTCGTCGAGCAGCGATTGCGGCCGGGCATTCAGCGCCGGAAAGGACCCGACGATGCCGGCCTTGCACTGGGCGATCAC